>CAZELC010000151.1:0-4319 GCA_964512865.1 uncultured Bacteroidales bacterium | reverse complement strand
CAAAGTTTTGGTTTGATTTCAGAAACGCAATTGCACCAATACGACACAGAACTAAACGAAATATTTGAAACAGTTTCTTTTGAAAAAGACGGAAACCGATTTTTCAATGAGTTGTATGATTTGCATTTGATACAATCTAAAATTCGTGTTGCCTTTAGTATCAAAAGAGATTTACAAACAGACACAGAAGTAATTCCTAAAGAAGCCGAATTGCTGATTGCTTCTAAATTGACAGATGTTGAGAAAAATCCAAAACTCTATCCAAACGAAGCCGACACAAATAAAATTCTTGAATTAGATAAAACAAATGAAAGTGTTGAAGTTGATATGAGCGAAGTTGAAAAGGCTTATAACCTTATGAAAGAAGCATTGGAAGCCCAAGGAATGGGGAATATGGTTATGTCTTACGATAGTTTCAAATCAGGTAAAGAATATTCATCAGTTGTAAAATCTAAAAACAATTCCTGCCATTATTTACCTTACAATTTTGGCGGTAGCGGAAGCAGCGGTTTTGAAATACAAGCACTCCAAGAAACTTTGCGATTAGCTGATTTTCAAACTAAAAACTTAGAAATATATTACAACGGTGAAAGAGGATTAACCGAATTTGTAATTAACTGCTTTACCAAAGAAGGTAAGTATTGGAAAAATATTGGCAAATACACCACCGACTTTTTAATTGTGAAGCGAACCTCCAAAGACAAAATACATAAAGCTTTGCTCATAGAAACTAAAGGTGCTTTGTATGCAGAGGACAAGGTTTTTCAGAAAAAGAAAAACTATGTAGAAACCGAGTTTTTAAAACTCAATCAAGAAAAATTTGGCTACCAACGTTTCGACTTCCTGTATTTGGAAGACAGTAAAAACATTGCAGCCAACATCACAAAATTGAACAACAAGTTAAACCAGTTTTTTAACGATTAAGATATGCCAATAAAATACATTCCATATTACCCTAACACGGTTGAAGGACAAGCTATATTAGACAACATTACCCGAACTCAAAGAGTTTTACGTTACCGTGAAAACGATAAGGTTTACGACCGCATAAAAAGAGGTATGCCCTACTACGAAGTAGAACCATTGGAAACAGTAGGCAAACCTTCTGAAAATTTGGTAATTCGTGGTGAATGTATTTCTGCTTGTGCTTATTTGAAAGAAAAAGGAATTAAAGTGGACTTAGTTTGCATTGACCCACCTTTTGCCAGTGGTGCAGATTATGCAAAAAAAGTATATATCCGCAAAAACCCAAAACTCGCTGTGAAAATTATTGAGGCTGAGAAAAAAATGGAGATAGATGAATTAATGGCATTTGAAGAAAAAATGTATGGTGATATATGGCAGAAGGAAGATTACTTAAATTGGATGTATGAAAATCTGATGGCCATTAAAAGCATAATGACTGAAAATGGTTCTATTTATATGCATCTTGATTACAAAATTGGGCACTATGTAAAAATTTTAATGGATGAAGTATTTGGTGAAGACAATTTTGTAAATGAGATAGTTTGGTGTTATAGAGGTATGGCTATTTCTGAAACTCATTTTACTCGAAGACACGACTCCATATTTTTTTATTCTAAATCAGAAAACAGGGTATTTAATTGGAAAGATATTACAGACGAGTTCACTGAAACTACAAAAAAGAAATATAAACATAAAGATAAAGATGGTCGCCTTTTTAGACTACACGGTAGAAACATTAAAGGAAGTCCAATTCAAAATATTACAGACGCTGATATTAAATGGTTGTCAAGTAATCCAGAGCTTTGTAGAGTTGATTATTTAGATGAAAAAGAAGGCGTGAAGCCCAGAGATTGGATAGTTTTAGATTACATAAACATTTGGTCAACGGAAAGAGTAGATTATGCAACACAAAAACCTGAGGAATTGTTAGAAAAATTTATTAAAGCTAGTAGTAATGAAGGGATGATAGTAGCTGACTTTTTTGGCGGTAGCGGAGTAACAGTAAAAGTTGCAAATGATTTGAAACGTAAATTTATTCATTGTGATATTGGCATCAATAGTATTCAAACTGTTAGAGATAGATTGAAAGAAAGCAAAGCCAATTTTCAAATTTTAGAAATAAAAGACGGAGTAAGTTTGTTCCGTAACCCACAGCAAACAATGGATAAGTTGGCAACACTTATTCCAGGATTACAAAAAGGTGTTAAAGGAATAAGCAATTTTTGGTTTGGTGCAATTACTAAAAGCAAAGAAGGTATTGTGCCAGTTTATGTTCCCAATTTGCTCAACACACAGGAAAAGGTTTTGGATATTCCAACCATAAACACCATCATCAATCAGGAATTACAAAACTTGGAAGTCAACGCAAAAAAAGTAATCGTTTATTACATAGACATTGACGACCAAAAGGCACTAGAGAAATTCATTAAAGACAACAACGCCACAGAAATAGAGGTTGAACTCAAAGACCTTAAAAACCTATTACACGATGTAGTAATTGAGGACATCATTGATTTTAAAAACACCAAAATAAAAGACGGTTACGAAACAGAAATAAACAAATTCATCAGCGACCGTTTAATTCAGAAAATCGGTGAGTTTAACCAAAAAGGAAATTTACAATCGGTTGCTAAAGGCAAAAAATTCAATCCTATCAACATCAGCGAAGAAGGTTTAGAACTTATAGAACTTATTGCCCTCGACTGCGAAAACAAAGAAGGACAATGGCACAGCACCACCGAAATTAAAATAGACAAACTCGGTTATGTAATCAGCAACGGAGTAAAATCAAAAAACTTTTGGGACGGTAAAATTATCAGCGACAAAAAGCCTTTGAGAATTAAAGTTAGAAACATAAGCGGAGACGAAACAATTAAAGTAATTGAATAATGTCAAGAGGCTTACCACATAACGTAAAACAATGCCTCGAAAAATCGAGAGACTGTGCTTTGCTTGCTATTGAAACTTACAACAAGCCAGCAATTAAATTTCGTTCAGGTGGTTATGTGGTGCTTATGGTAATTTCTTGGACTTCACTATTTCATTCCATTTTTTATAGAGACAAGATAAAACCATATAGACGAAAAAAAGGAAGTCAAAGATTTGAAACTAAAGAAGGAGATTATTGCTATTGGTCATTGGAGGAATGCTTACAGGAATATTTCAAATCCGACACTCAAAATCCAATAAGAAAGAATTTGGAATTTTTCATTCCACTTCGCAATAAAATTGAACATAAATCTTTACCTCAAATTGACCCTGACTTATTTGCTGAATGTCAAGCAATGCTTTTAAATTATGATAAAATCCTTGAAAAGGAGTTTGGTTTAGACTTTTGCATCAGAGAAAGTTTGTCTTTCTCATTACAACTATTTCCATCTTCTGAAAACCTTGCAGCAGCTATTAAATCAAACCCTGATGCAAAAAAGGTTAAGGCATTTATTGAAAAATATCGTTCCACATTAACAACTGACATTTTAGAAAGCGGACAATATTCCTTTAAAGCTTTCTTGCTACAAGTTGCAAATCATCAATCAGCGGACGCATTGCCAATTCAGTTTATAAAATACGACCAGTTGACTGATGAAGAAAAGGAAAATGTAAGCAAGTTTGCTGTTTTAGTTAAGGAAAAAGAAAAACCAGTTTCAGGCAAAGACTTATTACTTCCTTCAAAAGTTGTAAAGCTAGTTCAAAAAGGTTTAGGCAATCCAAAGGTTGACAGAAACGGAATTAAAAAAGATAAATTTAACGCAGACACTCATACAAGATGTTGGAAAAAATATAACGTAAGACCAAATAATGGTGCAGCAAATCCATCAACGACCGACCCTCGATATTGTATTTATGACGAGCCTTCTGGACAATATCGTTATACAAAAACTTGGGTGACCTTATTAACAGAAAAAATGAATATTGAAGATGAATACAAATCACTATTCAAGTAAGACGACACTTCGCAGTCATACACATTTGCAAGCCGCACAAGTCGACACACAAGCCGAAGCTTGCAAAAGAGTATGCCTGCCCAACGCTGAAAATAAAAATTTAAAAATCTCCTTCCCTTCTAAAAATTTTAAAAACGCAATCGCACAATCCGACACTTTAGCACTTAGACAGTTGGTTGCAAATCTCAATATTGACAATGGTTGCGTGACACGAACGACAAGAACGCCAGCCTGTAACACGGGTTTGGCAAAAGTGGCGGTTCAGTGCTTCTATGACAGTTTTGTGGGTAAACAAACAGTAGTGCATTTAATAAACATTTGTGGTGAAAATCGCCACCTTCGCCAAGCCCGAAAACGTTATGCACAAGCATGCAACCGCCCCGGGTCAACAAACAATTATGTGGGATG
>CAZELC010000150.1:0-7214 GCA_964512865.1 uncultured Bacteroidales bacterium | reverse complement strand
GTTGCTAAAGAATTTATCACCTGGGGTGCCGGCCCAAGAGCTTCTCAATATCTTGTTCTTGGCGCAAAATGCAACGCTGCACTTAAAGGAAAATATTCGCCTGATATTGAGGATGTCAGAGAAATTGCGTATTCAGTTCTAAGGCATAGAATAGTAAAGAATTATAAAGCTGAAGCAGAAGGGATTTCTGTCGATGCTATCGTAAAAGAACTGATGAAAGTATAATGTGTAAGTTCCCGAAAATATGTTTGAAATAATTTCAAAATCAGTGACTATAAGTTATACAGGAATAAAATAAATATTAATTTTGCACAGGAAAATAATTATTCACCAATAAAATACTAAAAAATATATGAAAAAAATTCTGGTAATTGGAGCTGTTGGTCAGATTGGTTCAGAACTGACGATAGAGCTACGTAACATGTATGGTGGCGAAAATGTAATTGCTGCTGGTAGAAAATCACAACCATCTGAAAAATTATTAAATTCAGGACCTTTTGTTTTTGCAGATTGTACCAATAAAGAAGCATTAACTGAAGTTGTGAAAAAATATGGGATCAACACAATCATAAATATGGCTGCTATTTTATCGGCAACCGGTGAACAGAATCCTTTATTGGCTTGGGATGTTAATATGAATGGACTTATCAATATTCTTGAAGTTGCCAGAGAATTTAAAATGGAACAGGTACTCGTTCCGAGCTCAATTGCTGTTTTTGGTCCAACAACACCAATTGATAATACACCACAGGAAACTATTCTTCAGCCAACAACAATGTACGGTGTTACAAAGGTAGCAGGCGAGTTACTTGGTGATTATTATGTAAGAAGATTTGGTCTTGACGTTAGAGGATTAAGATATCCTGGTATCATAAGTAACGAAACTCTTCCCGGTGGTGGAACAACTGATTACGCAGTAGCTATTTATTATGAAGCAATCAAAAATAAAAAATATACTTGCTTTGTAAAAGAAGATACAAAACTTCCTATGATGTACATGCCCGACTGTTTGAAAGCTACTATTGACTTAATGAATGCTGATTTCAAAACATTGAAACATCACTGTGATTTTAATGTTGGCTCAATGAGCTTTACAGTTGCAGAACTTGCTGCTTCAATAAAGAAATATATTCCTGAATTTGAAATTTCTTACGAACCTGATTTCCGTCAGGCTATTGCCGATTCATGGCCTAATTCTGTTGATGACAGTGCTGCTAGAAAAGAATGGGGCTGGTCACCAAGTTATGATTTGGATTCAATGACCAGAGATATGCTTGAGAAAATAGGCGAAAAGCACAAAAAAGGACTTATATAAAATTAATTGATTTATAATATCTAATTTAAAAGAATTGTCATGCAAAAAAAGATTAAAGAATTTTTAGCTGGTGAACTTGAAAGTCTTAAGGAACAGAAGCTTTTTAAGGCTGAACGCATCATTGAAAGCGAACAGGGAGCAGAAATAGTTGTAAAAGGACAGAAATGCCTAAACTTCTGTGCTAATAACTATCTTGGATTATCATCACATCCTGAACTTATAAAAGCAGCTCATCAGGAACTTGACCATAGAGGTTATGGCTTATCTTCAGTACGTTTTATTTGTGGAACACAGGATATTCACAAAGTACTTGAACAAAAAGTATCAGAATTTCTTGGTATGGAAGATACTATCCTTTTCTCATCATGTTTTGATGCTAATGGTGCCGTTTTTGAACCATTATTAGGCGAAAATGATGCAATTATCACAGATTCATTAAACCATGCTTCGATAATTGATGGTATTAGACTCTGCAAAGCTCAGAGATGGATATATAAACACGGCGACATGCGTGATATAGAAGAAATTGACCCTGCAAATGATAAAATGGCAAAAGGTCTCGAACTTTGTTTGAAAGAAGCTCGTGCAAAAGGTTGCCGTTTTGTTATGATTGCTACTGACGGTTCATTCTCTATGGACGGTGATATTGCAAAACTTGACCAGATTTGCGATCTTGCAGATAAATATGATGCTATTGTTATGGTTGACGATAGTCACTCAACAGGTTTCTTAGGAAAAACAGGTCGCGGTACTCATGAATATCGTAATGTGATGGGTAGAGTTGATATTATCACAACCACTTTCGGTAAAGCATTGGGTGGTGCATCCGGCGGATGTGTTTCATCAAGTAAAGAAATTGTTAGCTGGCTAAGAAACAAAGCACGTCCTTATTTATTCTCTAACACAGTTGCTCCTGCTGTAGTGGGCGGAACAATTAAAGTTATGGATCTTCTTATGGCATCAACTGAACTTCGCGATAAGCTTGAAAGAAATACAAAATATTTCCGTGCTAAAATGACCGAAGCAGGATTTGATATTATCCCCGGAGAACATCCTATTGTAGCTATTATGTTTGGAAAATATCCTGATTGTTCTAAACTGGCAGTTGATTTTGCAAATAGAATGCTTGAAGAAGGTATTTACGTTACAGCTTTCTCATTCCCTGTTGTTGCTAGAGGCAAGGACCGTATTCGTGTTCAGATTTCGGCAGGTCATGAAATGGAACATCTCGAAAAAGCAATTACTGCATTTACAAAAGTTGGTAAAGAACTAGGAATGATAAAATAATTTTGATTTATATAATTTGGAAAGGACAGTGAAAACTGTCCTTTTTTTTTGTAATTATATTTACTTTATGTATATTTGATTTTATTTGTGTCAAAATCCTTTATAATTTAAAAATTGTTTATTACTATGATAAAAAAACTGTTTTATCTTTTTTTTGTAATTTTCCTGTCTTGTTTTAATGCAAATGCCCAACAGGGCTCATTAGACCCGACTTTTAACCCTGGTGATTTCGGTTTTGGTGCTGGAAGTGGTGCAGGTGCTTTAATATCTGCAACTGCTGTTCATTCTGATGGCAAAATATTTATAGGCGGAAATTTTACAACATACAACAGCTTAACCATTAACCGCCTTGCAAGATTAAATCCTGATGGCACAAAAGATACTTCTTTTAAGGTAGGGACAGGAGCAAATAATACAGTAAATACCATTTCTGTGCAAACTGACGGAAAAGTGCTGGTTGCAGGATTATTTACATTATATAATGGTAATTCAGTTAACAGATTTATAAGGTTAAATCAAAACGGGAGTATTGATACAAGCTTTCACCCTGGCACCGGGGCTTCTGGAATTACCAATATCATTGTCCAACCCGATGGGAAAATAATAATTACCGGCTCATTTACTTCATATAATGGCACAACAATTAATCGAATAGCAAGATTGACATCATCGGGAACAATTGATGGTACTTTCACACCTGGAACAGCAGCTAACAATACTGTAAATAAAGCAATTTTATTGTCTGACGGAAAAATAATTATTGTCGGGAACTTTACGACTTATAATGGTACTTCAAGCAAGTATATTGCCCGTCTTAATGCTGATGGTACTATAGATGGTACTTTCTCTCTCGGCTCAGGTCCTAGCGCCTTAATTAATACTGCCGCATTGCAGTCTGACGGGAAATTAATAATTGCGGGTAGCTTTACATCTTATAATGGAACAAATATCAGCAAAATTGCTAGGTTAAATTCTGACGGAACACTTGATGCAACTTTCAATCCCGGAACATCAGTAAACAATACAGTTAACTCAATGGCAATTCAACAGGATGGAAAAATAGTTATTGTCGGTATATTTTCAACTTTCAATGGAGTGTCTTCAGCAAGAATTGCAAGAATTTCATCAACCGGAGCTTATGATGCTACTTTCAACGTTGGAGTCGGTGTTAATAATACTGTTTCAAATTCGATTATTACTTCTGATGGTAAGATATTAATCACCGGGGATTTCACACAAATAAATAGTGTTGCCTTAAACAGGATTGCCAAATTTAATAATGATGGCAGTATTGACCCTAATTTTAATCCTACTACTGGAGCAGCAGTCAGGGTTAAAACCATATCATTTCCTACGGCAAACAGAATTCTTATTGGCGGTTATTTTACAATGTACAACTCCCAAATAATAAAGTATCTGGCATGCCTTAAACTTGATGGCTCTGTTGATACTTCCTTTCATACCGGCTCCGGTTTAGACCTACCTGTGGATGCTTCTCTTGTGCAGCCTGATGGTAAAATTATTATTAGCGGTTATTTTACTTCATATAATGGTACGTCAATAAATCGAATTGCAAGGCTTAATACTGACGGTACACTTGATGCAACCTTTACTCCTGGAACCGGAGCAGATGGCAGAATTAGTGCTTTGGCATTACAATCTGATGGAAAAATAATTATTGGTGGAGCATTTACTGATTATAATGGAACTGCCCGAAGTAATATTGCCAGATTAAATGCTGATGGTACTCTTGATGCGACCTTTGATCCAGGAACCGGTGCTGATGGTCCAGTAAATACAATTTCAATTCAAACTGACGGATTAATTATAATTGGTGGAGAGTTCACATATTATAACAGTGTTTATAGATCATATATTGCTCGTTTGAACTCTGATGGTTCGCTTGATGGGACGTTTACCAATAATACCGATGGAATTGTGTTTTCGTCAGCAATTGCCGCCGATGGAAAAATATATATAGGCGGCGCTTTTTCGACTTATAATGGTGGTAGTGTTGGTAGATTAGTGCGATTGACAAGTGCAGGCAGCGTTGATGGAACTTTTAATACAACCACAGGGGCAAGTAGTACTGTTTTCTCAATTATAACCCTAAGCAACGGAGAGATATATATAGGCGGATATTTTACTACTTATAATGGAACTTCCCGAAACAGAATCGCACGATTGATGTACAATGGTAGTCTTGATGCGACTTTTGACCCCGGGACAGCTGCCAATGGTACTATTTTTTGTATGAATATTATGGCTGACCAACGACTAATGATAGGAGGGGAATTTACAAGTTATAATGATATAGGGCGTAACAGAGTGGCAAGATTATACAATGTCTGTAATTCGTATATTTCAACAGTTACTTCAATAACAAATCAGATTTGCCCTGGAACAAGCGTTGAATTAACCGCTCAAGGTCTTATAATAGGAGCAAATGCTATATTAACCTGGTATGACGGTCCAAACGGCACAGGAAATAATCTTGGTACATCAAATCCTATTACTGTTTCACCAACTACTACAACAACTTATTATGCGAGGCTGGCTGGCTCATGTAATACCGTTCAGGCTCCCAGAGCTATTATTGTATGGCCTTCATATTCAATTAATAACCCTCAGGCAATTTGCTCTGGTGGTTCTTATACTATTAACGGACATACTTATAGCTCACCCGGAACCTATTATGATACTTATCATACGACTTTACATGGCTGCGACAGTACTATAGTAACGGAACTTACAGTATATCCTGTGTATTCGGTAAATAATCCTCAATCAATCTGTATGGGTGGGTCGTATTCAATTAATGGTCACACCTATACGCATTCCGGAACTTATTATGATACCTTTCAATCAGTAAATGGATGTGACAGTACTGTTGTTACTCAGATTACTGTAAATCCAATGTACTCAATTAATAATCATCAGTATATATGCCAGGGCTCTTCTTATAATATTAACGGTCATTCATATACATCTTCAGGAGTATATTTTGATACATTTACTTCAAGATATGGTTGCGACAGTACAATAAATACGATATTAACAGTTTATCCATCATATCACCAAACCGAAAGCCACAATATGTGTCTCGGAGATTCTTATTTATGGCATGGTACAACATATACGTCAGGAGGTGTAATAAATGATAACCACACAACTTTACATGGCTGTGACAGTATTTTTACATTAAATCTTACTGTTAACCCCACGTATTCTTTTATAGAATATGACACAATTTACAATAATGAAACTCTTGTCTGGCATGGAACATCTTATAATTCGGAAGGAGATTATACTAAACACTACAATTCAGCAGCAGGATGCGATAGTATGTATACATTGCATTTAACACATTTAATTACTACAAATCAGTTTTGCAGCTGGTTGTATATAAATAAGATAACTGTTAATAATTCAGCCAATCCATCAACATTAACCGACTATTCGGTTTTAGTAAAGCTGAATACAGCTACTTTAATTGCTGCAGGTAAAATGAAAACCGACGGTTCGGATATTCGATTTACTATGAATAATTATAGTAATCTGTCTTATTGGATTGATCCGGGTATTCAGAATGAACATGGTATTAATCGCGACAGTACGTATATTTGGGTTAAAGTACCTTATATTCCTGGTGGTTCAAGTACAAGTATAAATATGTACTATGGTAATCCATCAGCAACAGCTCTTAGTGATATTGGAACGACATTTTTATTCGGCGATGATTTTAACGATAACTCGCTTGATAATTCTAAATGGGAAGTGATTTATGATAATCTAGGGCATCTTGCTGAGCAAAACCAAAGGCTTGAACATAATTCACCGCGTACAACACCCCAATCTAACTCTCATCTTTATTCAAAACAGCAATTTTCCGGAACAATTGCATTAGAGTTTCAGTTCAAGAAAGGCGGATATATATACAGAGGCGCAGGACTGAATAAATTAAACAGCGTAAATAGTGCTATGGCTTACTGGCAGGATTGGGGACCTTTTGGTGCAAATTCTACTGTAAATGGAGTTGCATCAGGAATCCAATTCAGAACAGACAGCTGGAGTAATACATATAATCCTGAGTACTACGTAAAAATTGTTCACAATGCCGACAGCACTTTCAGTTATTATGAAAAGGTTCCTTCCATTGAACCCGGAGGACCTCAAAACTGGTATGCAAAGATAAATGACAAGAAACTGCCTCTTGAGTCTGCGTTGAAATTCTATGCTTAGGACTGTGTTTGGTGAGTTTCTTCATTGCCAAGATATGAAGATAATGTGCGTGTCCGGAAATACTCAAGCCCTGAGCCTACAACGCAATTATCCAATGAACAACCTGTGAAACCTGTAATTGTTACTAATGCTTCTGTTTGTGATGGTGGTGTATATCACTGGCAGGGTAATGATTATTATTCTGCAGTTGTTGATTCAGTTACATTTCAAGGCTCTTTAGGTTGTGATAGTATTCAAAAACTAATATTAAAAATTAATCCAAATTACTCAATCATCAATCCTCAATCCATTTGCCAAGGCGGTTCTTATTCAATAAACGGTCACACTTATACAACAGCCGATACTTATTATGACACCTTCCAATCAAAAT
>CAZELC010000149.1:0-7232 GCA_964512865.1 uncultured Bacteroidales bacterium | reverse complement strand
TAGATACAAGACGAAAGATTCTGGCAGGATCATATTTGATTAATAAATATATAGAAAATAAAGAAGGACTTGCCAAACTGCTTGATTCTTTTTTAGTCAGAGATAATGACCGGGAGCTTTTTGGGCTTCCTTATTTGAAAAATAAGGAAGATTAATTTTAATTAGAAATCATTTTTTTTATTAATTTGGGGATTAGAAATTTTTATTGTCTTCAAGGTTTTTGGATCTTTTAATTCACCAGTGCTGATAATAAGATCCAACAATAATTTTGTATTCCAGACATCTGCTATACAATAATCTATGACTGTGCCAATTTTACCATTCTGCCAATCAATAGGAGCATTTGCTCCTATTCCAGATTTCCCTGCACCAGGAATATTTGTTTTTAGAACAGCATCTAACCCGTATCCTCTATGTTTATTATATTCGTATTCTGCTCCAAGTCCCGCACCAAGCCAGATTTGTTTAAGAATGTCATATGATTTGACTTCAGGAATTATTATACCATTGGCAAGACAAAGCTTATCATCGAAGTTATGATTATTGAAACCGGCTATAATATCATGTTCATCAATCAACTTTTGAAAAATATTGATATTATCCTGGCAAAACACCCTGTATTGCATAGTTTTATAATCATATGCACAAATACAGCTAATTCCCATTCCAGAAAAATCATGCCAGCCAGCACAGTATTTTACACCTGGGATATACTCTTCTCCATGTGAAAGAACCGCATTTTCAATTTCGACATCATAAATAAGCATGTTAACTTTAAAATCCTTTGATAGTCTGCTTCCAGCAATAAATATAAGTAACCTGTCTTAAAAATATTTTTATTTATTGCTTATCATTATAAGCATAATCTAATAATTTTACGCGAAAGCCCATATAGGCTTTTATCGTCTTCTCTATCAGTTTTAGCGGTTTTAGCCCAAATAAAATATAAACAGGGAAAATATGCCATTAAGCTGGAATGAAATCAAAAGCCGTGCCTTTGCATTTTCAAAAAAATGGGAAAATGAGACCTCAGAAGACGCAGAAGCCAAGTCTTTCTGGGACGGTTTTTTTGATATTTTTGGGATAAGCAGAAAACGTGTTGCAAGTTTTGAAGAACCCGTAAAAAAATTAGGTGATAAGCAAGGTTTTATCGATTTATTTTGGAAAGGGATATTGCTTGTAGAGCATAAATCTCGCGGTAAAAATCTTGATAAAGCTTATGTCCAGGCCCTTGATTATTTTCCAGGCATTAAAGAACGAGATTTGCCAAAATATATACTGGTGTCAGACTTTGCAAACTTCCGTCTTTATGACCTTGAAGAAAATGTAGAGCATGAATTTGGGCTGAAAGATCTGCATAAAAATGTTCGTTTATTTGGTTTTATTGCTGGTTATCAGACTCATAAAATTAAAGAACAAGACCCGGTAAATATAAAAGCCGCTGAAAGAATGGGAAGGCTACATGACCAGATTAAAGATGTAGGCTATGATGGACATCCTTTAGAACTTTACCTTGTACGCCTTCTTTTTTGTCTCTTTGCGGAAGATACCGGAATTTTCGAACGCCAGCAATTTCAGGATTATATAGAAACAAGAACAGGAGAAGATGGTTCTGATCTGGCCCATCACATTAGTACGCTCTTTCAAGTTTTAAACACCCCTGAAGATCGACGTTTAAAAAATATGGACGAGCAAATAGCCGCTTTTCCATATGTAAATGGTAAACTTTTTGAAGAGTTGCTTCCGACAGCAAGCTTCGATAAAAATATGCGGCAGGCTCTTCTGGATTGTTGCGCCCTGGATTGGAGCCGTATTTCTCCCGCTATATTCGGTTCGTTATTTCAATCAATAATGGATAAAAATGCGCGTCGTAATCTTGGGGCGCATTATACAAGTGAAAAAAATATTCTGAAGCTTATAAAACCTCTCTTTCTTGATGCCTTGTGGGAAGAGTTCGAAAAAATAAAAAGTAACAGAAAAAAACTTGGCGAATTTCATCATAAAATAAGGTCTTTGAAGTTTCTTGATCCGGCTTGTGGCTGCGGAAATTTTTTGGTTATTGCCTACCGTGAACTGCGCCTGCTTGAACTTGAGGTTTTGCGAGCGTCCCGTGAAAGCGGACAGCTTCTCCTCAATATAAATCATCTTGTTCTTTTAGATGTGGATCAGTTTTATGGTATAGAGATTGAAGAATTCCCAGCTCAGATAGCACAGGTTGCTCTATGGCTAATGGATCATCAAATGAATCTGTTAGTTTCTGAAGAATTTGGCCTTTATTTTGCTCGTATCCCTCTAAAGGCAGGAGGAACGATAATATGCGGCAATGCCTTGAGAATTGACTGGAACGAGATCATCCCTTCTAACCAGCTTCATTATATCATGGGCAATCCTCCATTTGTGGGAAAAAAAGAACAATCATTTCAACAAAAAAAAGATATGGAATATATCGCTGGCGACATCAACGGCAGCGGATTATTGGATTTCGTTGCTGCTTGGTATATAAAAGCCCTAAAATATATTTCAGGGACTAAAATTAGCTGTGCCTATGTGTCTACCAACTCAATAAACCAAGGTGAACAGGTTGGGGTCTTATGGCACTATATGCTTAAGCATGGCGCGAATATTCATTTCGCCCATACAACATTTCAATGGAATAATGAAGCACGAGGCAATGCCGCCGTCCATTGTATTATTGTTGGTTTTGCTGGGTATGACGCAAATCCCAAATTATTGTTTGAATATGAAGATATTAAGGGCGAGGCTCATGGTAAACAGGTAAGGAACATTAATCCATACTTGGTTGATGGCCCAAATGTTGTTATTAAATCACAAAGATCGCCAATCTGTAAAGCTCCACAAATGATAAAAGGAAATGAAGCCACTGATGGGGGCTTTTTGATATTTAATGATGAAGAAAAAAAAGAATTACTTCTAAAAGATCCTGTTGCAGAACGATGGATTAGACCTTTCCTTGGAGGCGATAATTTTCTTAATAATGGAAACCGTTGGTGTCTTTGGCTATTAGGCATCACTCCAAGAGAATTACAAAATATGCCAACGGTCATAAAAAGAGTTGAATCGGTAAAACGGTTTAGAGAGTCAAGTTCTAAAGCTGCAACTGTATCCAAATCAAAAACAGCATCTCTATTTGGAGAAATAAGACAACCTGAAACAGGTCTGTTAATAGTAATACCAAAAGTATCTTCAGAACGCAGAATGTATGCCCCATTAGGATTTATTGATTGTAAGGTTATCTTAAATAATACATTACAATTTATTCCAAACGGCACTCTTTATGATTTTGGAATTATACAGTCCATGATGCATATGGCTTGGCTTCGTACTGTAGCTGGAAGAATGAAAAGTGATTACCAATATTCTATAAAAATCGTTTACAACAACTTCCTTTGGCCGAAAAATCCTTCTGAAAAACAAAAACAAGATATAGAATCTGCTGCCCAAGTTGTTTTGGATGCAAGGGCCGAATTCCCTGAATCATCTCTTGCTGATCTTTATGATCCGCTTACTATGCCTCAGATTCTTACGAAAGCTCATCAGAGACTCGACAAGGTTGTTGATTCTGCCTATGGTAAAAAAAATTTTAAGACAGAGGCCGAGCGCGTTGCATTTTTATTTGGGCTTTATCAAAATCATATCAATCATGGATAAAAATCAAAAAATAATGATTGACTCTGTCGCCTAAAATCGAGGGCTGTATCTTTTTTCACTCAGGCCTCTGCGGTGCGGCTTAACTAATACTTGGGCTTGAACAAAGTATGATCAATTTAGATAAACAAGAAATAGCTTTTCAGTGCCCTCGCTGTAATTTTTTCAATAATATACAGTTAAGGCAAGCCAAATTGAGAGATGTTGTTATTTGTCGAGGCTGTAAGGCAAATATTCGATTAGATGATCAGATGAATGAAATAAAAAAAATTATACGATCTATAAGACGTTCCATGGCAGAAATTGAAAAAACATTAAAAGGAATGTCTTTAAAAATAAGGATTTAAATCATGGATAAAGAATATATTCAAAATTTAAGGTATAAGCTCCAAAAAAGGGTTCGTCGTATAAATTCAACAGAACACCAGATGTTTCATTTTGTTCTTAAGCAATTTTGGGGGTTTTTGAATAATCAACCATTCCTTCTTGGAATTATGCAAGAACTCGAGGCTAAATCATCATCTATTGAAACTTTAGTTGAAAAACTCTTCAACCCTTCTTCCAGAGAGCCCATAATCTTTGCTTCTGAAGAAGAAAGTGCGGCAGCGTCTTATTTTGTCATAAAAAAATGTGTAGGGTCTGATAATGCTCGTATTGAAATTAATGTTGCGCGTAACTATACCAACGAAAATAAACCGAATGAAACATTAGAAGTTTTTAAGGATATTTTTATTGAGCCTTTCTATGAATACCTTGATGAACATATGGATGATAATGGATTTATTTTAGCACTGCTTCGTAAATACAAGCATAAATGTGAGTGGTTTCAACGTGAGATTCTATATGCGGCATGGTCTAAAAATACTCAAAGAGGGGAAAAGTTATTAGCTCTTCACCTATATGAGTTTTTGCATGATCAAGGGATTGAATTTTCAATTGAACCAACATCTGCTTCCGGAGAGGTTGATTTGATATCATCTCAAACAACAAAAGAACCGCTTATTGCAGATGCAAAAATATTTAATAACGAAAAGAGCAAGGGGAAAGAGTATATTGCTAAAGGATTTAGACAAATATATTCATATACTCTTGATTTTAATAAACCGATAGGCTTTCTGATAATTTTTAAAACATGTGAAGAAGATCTAAAACTTCCTTTTTCTCAACAAGCGCAAATGACCCCATTTGTTCAGCACAACAATAAGACAATATTTTTTATCATCATAGACATTTTTGCTTATGATCTGTCAGCCTCAAAAAGAGGTAAATTGAAGTATGTTGAACTTACTGAAGATTCACTTTGGAATAATATTGATGAGAATGAGTCGTAATAATATCCAGGTTGTTTGTTTTTTGGCGCGCCATAGAATAGATAATACTTTTTATATTATGCCGAAAATCCTTGAATTTCATCTATAAGATCAGGATGCTTTTCTACTATCCTGAGCAGTTTAACCAAGGGAGCCGGAGGACGTGTCTCGCCTCTCTCATATCTTGAGAATGCCACTTTCCCTATACCAAATAATTTTGCAATATCCTGCTGTGTCAGTTTCAGTTTTTTTCTGATGCGCCTGATATCAGAACCGACATTTCCCCTGACAGACCTGACAAGAGCTGTTTGTCCTTCAATATAGCGATGGTAGCTCGTTTCATCCCATACACCCTCGCCGCAGGATTCACAAAATTCCCCGCGCATATCATGAAGGGTTAATGATTGACCTTCTAAAAAAAGAGTTTCATTCACTGTTTTTGTAACCATTTCAGAATTACCGCATACCGGACATTTCATAATACACCTCATTTGGCCTTAAACTGTATAACAGGCGGTCGTCCATCTTCATAGACAGTAATTTTTATATAGACAATAACCCCGTCCTGGGTTTTGCCATGATAAACATCCTGCCATACTTGGCTATCTAAATTTGTTGTCATTGATTTGTAAAAATCTTTCCTCGATAGAACCATGACAATATGGCGCATCTCTTCTTCCAAAAGACCAAGTTCCAGGCCGCCTCGCAAGGCAGTCACAGTAAATGGTCTGCTTGACGGATCAGCAACCACAGATTTGACATCTGCCAGTTTATAATGTGGTGTTCGCTTTTCCATTAATCAAAAATATACATAATGATAAAATTAGTCAATATGATAAAAAGTATTTGCCGTTATTACTTCCGATAATCTTATATTATCGGAACTAATCTTCTTTATAAATTCCCCACCTTATTATTATTGACGGATATATATAAAAAGTATTACCTTTATATAAAAGTAATACTAATTTAAATTGGAGTGCGCTTATGATAACAGAATCCATAAAAATAACACAAAAAGGCCAGGTAACGATTCCAAAGGAAATCCGGAACAGGCTCCAGGCCACGTCAGTTTATTTTGAAGTCATTAACGATGATATAGTTATCAGACCTGTAAAGGATGCGGCAGGCTCTCTCAGCGAGTTTGCAAAAAATGCGAGGCCGGGAATGTCAATCAGAGAAATGAAGAATATGGCATGGGAAGAGGCTGTAAATGAAAAAACAGACAAAAACCCTTCCTGACACAAATATAATAATAAGATACCTGGTAAGGGATGACGCAGCTCAATACGCATTGGCAAAAGAATTCTTTGACAATGTAAGAAGCGGAAAGAAAAAAGCCGTGATTCTTGAAAGCGTAATAGCTGAATGCATCTATATTCTTGTCAAAATCTACAAGGTTCCAAAAGACATGGCCGCAGAAAGCCTTACGGATATTCTGCATTATAAGGGAATAGCAAACCCTGACCAGAGAGAGCTTATCTCTGCACTTAAAATATTTACAGAGCGTAATATAGATATTGTGGATTGCATTCTCTGCGCGAAAGCTTCTGAAGAAGATACATTCCTTTTTTCTTTTGACAAAGAGCTTAACAAGGTGAGTGGTTCTTTAAGGCTAACCTGATAAATTTTGGAGTCTGTTTATGTCAAAAAACATCCTTGATTTTTACAGCGATGACCATGAAGAAATCAGAAAGGTGCTTGGCCCTCCTGATAATCCGGACAGACCCGGCTTTTATCTTGTGACTGTCGAAATGCGTCTGTCTGATGATCCGCTTGAAAGGCATATTGAAGAACTCAAATCCCAGCACAATGTGTCTCTTGCCGCTTATCACGCCAGAAAAGAGCTTATGGAAATGGGCATCCTCGATGAAAATGGCCGACTGATTGACAGAGGATTGCCTGACGACATGAAACCAGGCTCTAAATGTGACTGTTAAATTTATGGAATCAAATAATCTGCCGGAAACTTACAAAGGCTATAAGACCAAAGACCTGCTCAAGGTCTGGGAAGAAATAAAGGCTCCTGGAGGAACAAAAGCCCCAAAAGAAATGATAAAAGCAATGGACTCCCTGTTACGTGAATTCAAGTTTGGTATATTTTCTATCATCAGTAAAGAAACATGGTAACATTATCGAAAGTAATCCTTTTAGGCTTTGCCCCTTTCTTTCAAATTTGCTATACATGTATAGCAAAGAAAAGGAGATCTCAATGTTAGCCATAAGACTGCCAAAAGAAATAGAAGACAGGCTCGC
>CAZELC010000148.1:0-7249 GCA_964512865.1 uncultured Bacteroidales bacterium | reverse complement strand
TAACGCAGCCGTCATTATTGGAAAGCACAATTACAGGCTTGTTTTCTAGCCCGGGATTAAAAACTCTTTCGCAAGAAACATAAAAATTATTGCAATCAACAAGAGCAAATATTGGCATTTTGCTTAAATAAAAAGATTTTAGATGTTTATGTAAAGAATGACAGTAGACTTAAGATTCTCTTATCATAAGTTTTTCTGCCAGTTTTATAAGGTTGGCTTTTCTGTTGTTGTCGGTATTGATTAAGTTTATGTGAAGAATAGCTTTTTCAAAATAATGGTTCATTTCATTTTCAGTAATTTTTTTTATAGAAAGCCTGTCATATAATGATTTAACTGCATTTACCTTTTCGGTTGGACCAAAATCCTTACCTGAAAAATAATAATTAAGGAGTTCCAAATCTTTCCCAGTTGCAATTTCAGCAGCTTTGACAAACAGAAAGGTTTTTTTATTGGAAATTATATCACCACCTTCTTTCTTGCCAAAAACTGTTTCGTCGCCATAAATATCAAGAAGATCATCTTTAAGCTGAAAAGCTATACCAAGGTTTTCACCAAATTTATAAATATTATCTGCATCTTCATCAGGAGCATTTCCGATAATAGCACCAGCTTTAAGACAAGAGCCTATCAAGGCGGCAGTTTTCAATCTGATCATATCAATATATTTTTCAATACTGACATCTTTATTTGTTTCAAAGTTCATATCATATTGCTGACCTTCACATACATCAATAGCAACATTTGTAAGAACAATAAGGACTTTTTTCAGGAATTTCTCTTTAGTGTTAATAGCTATTTGGTAAGCTTTTGCAAACAATGTGTCGCCTGAAAGTATGGCAATATCCGTATTCCACTTTTTATAAACGGTAGGCTTTCCTCTTCTGAGTGGAGCTTTATCCATAATATCATCATGGATAAGAGTGAAGTTATGAAACATTTCAAGTGAAACAGCAGCATTTATTGCATCTTCAATATTACCACCAAATAAATCACAGGCCAAGAGAGTAAGAACCGGCCGAATACGTTTTCCCCCAAAGGAAAGAGTATAATTAATTGGCTCATACAATTCTGCCGGTTCTAACTTGAAATCAAGCTTTTCAATATTAGTTTTAATAATATTGTGAAGCTCTTCTGTTTTATGCATGATTATTAATTATTTTTTCAGTATCGAGTGCAATCACCAGCTCTTCATTTGTTGTAATCATCATGACCATAACTTTAGAATTTTCTTTTGTAAGAATTTCATCAACACCTCTAAGTCCTTTGTTTTTTCCCAAGTCGAATTCAACTCCTAAAAATTCTAAATCGGTACAGATTCCCTCTCTGGTACTACAAGCATTTTCTCCGATTCCGCCGGTAAGAATAATAAGATCAACTCCTCCCATTGCGGCAGCATAAGCACCTATATATTTTTTTACCCTGTAATTATACATTTTCAAAGCTATTTTAGCTCTCTGGTTTCCTTCTTTTGCTGCACTTTCAATATCTCTCATGTCAGAAGAAATGCCTGAAATTCCGAGCATTCCTGATTTTTTGTTTATCATAGCATCTGCCTGATCAATAGTGATATTTTCTTTATCGATGATAAATTTATATGCTCCCAAATCAAGGTCACCGCATCTAGTTCCCATTATCAATCCTTCCACAGGTGTTAACCCCATTGAAGTATCAAAAGATTTTCCATTTTTTATTGCAGCTATTGATGCGCCATTTCCAAGGTGGCATGTGATAATTTTCATTTTATCGATGTCTTTGCCAAGAATTTTACACGCTTTTTTTGCAACAAATCCATGGCTTGTGCCGTGAAATCCATATCTTCTTACCTTATGCTTTTCATACATTTCATAAGGTAGTCCATAAAGATAAACATGCTCAGGCATTGTCTGGTGAAATGCTGTGTCAAAAACCCCGCATTGCCTGACCTCAGGCATAAGAGTTCTAATCGCATATATTCCTTTAAGATTAGCCGGGTTGTGAAGTGGAGCCAATGGAATACATTCTTCCATTTTATCAATTATTTCCTGAGTAATTTCAACACTGCCGCTGAACTTTTCGCCACCATGTACAACACGATGTCCCACAGCATGTATTTCATTTAAGCTTTTTATTACTCCATATTCTTCATTTACCAGTGTTTTTAGAATAAGATCAATTCCAACAGTATGATCAGGAACATCCTGAACTACCTTGTATTTATCCTTATTTTTTGGCTGATGTGTAAGTTCGCTGTCTTTAATTCCTACTCTTTCAAGCAGACCTTTTGCAAGAACATCTGCATTGTTTGTCATGTCAAGTAATTGATACTTAATTGAAGAGCTACCGCAGTTTAATACTAATATTTTCATTTTCGTTAATAATTTATAATATAGAAATGATAAAAAAATTTATTTCAGATTTTTATTTGTTAGCCTGACAGGCTGTTATTGCAACCAAATTTACAATATCCATTACGGAACATCCTCTCGACAAGTCATTTATTGGAGCTCCTAATCCCTGAAGAATAGGACCCACAGCATCCGCATCTCCAAGTCTTTCAACAAGCTTATATCCAATATTCCCGGCCTGAAGGTCAGGAAAAACCAAGACATTAGCTAAGCCGGCTACAGGAGATCCCGGAGATTTTTTCTGTCCGATACTTTCGATTAGAGCAGCATCTGCCTGCATTTCTCCATCAAAATTAAGATCCGGTCGGGTTGTTTTAGCAATTTCCGTTGCTTTAATAACTTTTTCTGCAAGCTCATGTTTTGCTGAACCTTTAGTAGAAAAAGATAAAAGAGCTACTTTTGGATTTTCAATTCCTGCTATTGATTTTGCAGTTTCTGCGCTACAAATCGCTATTTGGGCAAGTTCTTCTGCTGTCGGATTAGGTGTAATTGCAACATCAGCAAAAATAAAAATGCCATTATTACCTAGATTGTTCTTTTTAGTAACCATAACCATTGCTCCAGAAACAACAGAAATACCCGGTGCTGTTTTTACAATCTGAAGTGCCGGTCTTACAGTATCGGCAGTAGTGTGCTCAGCACCGCTAACTTCACCGTCAGCATCACCCATGAATATCATCATCGGACCATAATATATATCCTGATTCAGCAGATCAATAGCTCCATCACGGGTAAGCCCCTTTGATTTTCTCAGTTCAAGCAGTTTTTCAATATATAACTCCTTTTTGGGTGAGTTAACGGGATTGATTTTTTCAGCTTTCGAAAGATCAAGACCGAATTTTGTTTCAAGTGCTTTTATCTCATCAATATTTCCTAGAAGAATCAATTCTGCAAGCCCTTCTTTTAAAATAATATCGGCGGCTTTTACTGTTCTTTCTGATGTTCCTTCAGGCAGAACGATTCTTTTTTTTGACGATTTGGCTTTTTGTCGGATTTGTTCAAGTAGTTCCATAGGAGTAAGTTAAAAAAATAACAAATAAATATAATATTAAAATAACGTATTCTGATTAATTGAAAACAGCCAGATAAAAGGGAAAAATCAAATTTGCAGTCTGCCCTGTATCGTCTAACAAAAATATAAATTAAATAATTACTATCTGTCTTTTAGTAAAAAATTATACAGAATTTTATCACTGAAGCTATGTTTGCTTTTATATTATTGTTATTGCAAAAAGAATGAAGGCTGTTACATCATTTCACTTTTTTAATATTAATACAAAGAATGTTGTGGTTTGGATATTCAGGTCTTATTTTTTTGATAATTTTGCAATGCTAAAATGCAAATAGACAGTGTCTCATATAATAACAGACTGATTCCAAAGGAAGATGCTTCATTTTTCAAGAAGTTTATCTTAATTCAGGATGAGGTGCCTCCGTGTTTAAGCAGGTTTAATTCCGATTTTGCCATAAATGCAAATATTGACTCACTGTTCAAATACAGGATAATTCAAAAGAAATCATTAAATACAGAAGAGTACAAAAAGTCGATTTTTACTGGTCACGAATTACAAGTAACCGAAAAGCATGTTAACAAGAGTGTTGATTATGGAAATAACTGGATACTTGGTATAATTGTTTTTTGTTTTGTATTGTTTGCTATATCGCGAGTTGCTTATCCTCGGCGCCTAGGTCAGATTTTTAAGGCTTTCATCTCACCAAGGTCTGTTAATCAGCTTTCCAGAGAAGGTAATATTTCAAATGAAGGTTTAAGTTTCATGCTATCAGGAGTGTTTTTTATTTCTCTTGCAGTTTTTATCTTTGAATGTATAACGTTATTTATTCCATCTGTTTTTTATGGAAAGGCAAATTATCTGATTTTTTGCTATATTTTATTTGGTTCTCTCTTGTTTTATATAATAAAAAAACAAATTATAAGAATTATAGGATTTATTTTCCAAACAAAACAGGAAACCAGAGATTATCTTTTAAATACTTTGGTGTTTAACATGATAGCAGGTATTTATATAATGCCAGTTTCGTTTTTAATATATTATCTTCCTGTTGAATGGAGTTATCGGTTGATGATTTTTTCCTTTGTAATTCTTGGTATTCTTATTTTATACAGAATTATCAGATCATTTTTGATAGGAATAACTTTATCAAAATTTTCTGTGTTTTATTTATTTTTGTATCTTTGCATCGTCGAAATTTTACCAATACTTATAATTTTGAAAATTGTCAAATCGTATTATATATAAAGATACAATTTAGTTTTTTGATTTAATTTTAATCTACAATAAAAAGATAGAAAATTGAAAGTAAAGAATATATTGGTCTCGCAACCACAGCCAGTTGATTATGAAAAATCTCCTTATTTTGAAATTTCAAAAAAATTCGGAATAAATTTTACTTTTCGCAAACTATTTAGAATAGAAGGACTTACAGCACAAGAGTTCAGGCGTGAAAAGATAAATATTGTTGATTATACTGCTATAATATTTACTTGCAAAAATGCTGTTGACCATTTTTTCAGGATATGCTCTGAAATGAGAATAAAAATGCCTGAAACCACAAAATATTTTTGTATTTCAGAAACTACTGCATATTATCTGCAAAAATATGTTCAGTATCGAAAAAGAAAAATATTTCACGGGAATGAAAATCCTCAAGAATTAATAAATATTCTTAAAAAGCACTTAGATGAAAAATTCCTTCTGCCTTGTGCAGAAGACCATAAGCAAGAAGCTATCACTCTTATTACTGAGAATAATATCCCTTATACAAAAGCGTGTATATATAAAACAATTTCCGCAGATCTTTCTGACATGAATCTGTATTCATTTGATATGATTGTGTTTTTCAGCCCTTTTGGAATAAAATCACTAATGGCAAATTTCCCGGAATTTAAACAAAAGGAATTGTTAATTGCTGGTTTTGGTGGCTCTACTTTAAAGGCTGCACTTGAAAATGGAATTGAAATCAATATCCCTGCTCCTACAGAAAAAGCTCCTTCAATGACAATGGCAATAGAACAATTTCTTGAAAAAAACAACAAGAAGTAGCCTGCCCGGTTATTGAAATAAATGCAAACCTTTAAAAAAGAAGAACGCCTTTGTAATAAAATAATCATTGAAAAATTATTTTCAACTGGAAAATCTTTTACCAGATATCCTTTTTCTGTAAAATGGGATATTTTAGAATCATCCCAGTCGAATGAGTCAAAGATACTGATTAATGTTCCAAAAAGATTTCACAAAAATGCTGTTGACAGAAATCTTCTGAAAAGAAGAATCAAAGAAGCTTATCGAAAGAACAAACACGTATTTCTCGACTTTCTGGAGAAAAATAATATTTGTATGGTTTTTTCGTTAGTTTATAACTCAAAAGAAATTGCCTCATTCAAAGATATTGAGTTAAAAATAATATTAATTTTACAGCGTTTTCAGAAAGAGTATGAAAAAACTTACAGGTAAACTTTTTATTTTAATAATTCGATTTTACCAATTGTCCATTTCTCCTTTATTACCACCATCGTGCAGGTATTTACCAACATGTTCGGAATATGGTATTGAAGCAATAAGTAAATATGGTCCAATTAAAGGAGGATGGATGACAATAAAAAGAGTTTTGTCATGCAATCCATGGGGCGGAAGTGGATACGATCCTGTTCCTTGAAAAACTAAATTATGAGTTTTTCTAATTAATAAAAGAATTAAATCATGAAAAAATTATCTTTTTTTCTTGTCCTGGTCATCTTTTTTAATCCGGGAATTTCTTTTTCACAAAATGGTGAAAAAAATGATTTTGAAATATCAAAGAACCTCGACATTTTTGCAACTCTCTATAAACAAATACATCTTAATTATGTAGGTGAAGTAAAATCCGGTGAGCTCATGAAAACTGCAATTGAAGCCATGCTGGAAAGTCTTGACCCGTACACTGTATATATCCCAGAATCTGATATTGAAGATTATAAATTTATGACAACCGGACAATATGGAGGAATAGGTGCTCTTATTCACCGAAGAGGAGATTTTGTTTATATATCAGAACCGTATGAAGGATTTCCGGCTCAGAAAGCTGGACTTAAAGCTGGCGACAAGATTCTTGAAATCAACGGAAAATCAGCCAAAGGAAAAAGTACTGATGAGGTTAGTACCTTGTTGAAAGGAACTCCAGGAACAACAATCAATCTTTTATATTTGAGAGACACAAATCAAAAAGCAATCGAAGTTGAAATAAAGCGTGAAGAAATTAAAGTAGAAAATGTACCTTATTATGGAATGGTTAGCAGTAAAGTGGGATATATTAATCTTACCGGATTTACACATGGAGCAGGTAAAGAAGTAAAAGATGCCCTGTCAAACTTAAAAGAAAATGGTTGTGAAAGTTTGATACTCGACTTAAGAGGTAATGGAGGCGGATTGCTTAACGAAGCAGTTAACATAGTAAATATTTTTGTGGATAAAGGACAACTTGTTGTAAGCACTAAAGGAAAAATTAAAGACAAAAACAATGTTCATAAAACTTTTAATACAGCGTTGGATATTAATATCCCTCTTGTCATTTTGGTTGACGATGGTAGTGCTTCTGCTTCTGAAATAGTAACCGGTGCGATTCAGGATCTTGACAGAGGAGTTATTATTGGTCAAAGAACATTTGGTAAAGGGTTGGTGCAAAATATTGTGCCGCTTAGTTATAATGCTGAAATGAAGGTTACAATTGCAAAATATTATATTCCAAGCGGAAGATGTATTCAGGCACTTGATTATGCCAACAAAGATGAAGATGGAAATGCAAAAAAAATTCCCGATTCTTTGCTAAAACCATTTAAAACTCTTAATGGTAGAGTTGTGTATGAGGGT
>CAZELC010000147.1:0-7252 GCA_964512865.1 uncultured Bacteroidales bacterium | reverse complement strand
CCAATACCAACAATTAAAATAATAATATTATTTCGGGCTTTTATCTGGATGCTGTTCCTTAGTTCAGAATTTTCTTTCTCTTTCTTTTCAGTTTCATATAAAGTCTGATATCGGATAATACTTTCTTTCTGCTCAGCGGAGTTCAAACTATCGCTTAAAACTTCCCACTTACCAAAAAACTCGCGTGCTTTTTCAATATCACCAACACCAAGGTTAAATTCAAAAACCTCTCGATACAACCTTTTAAGGTCACTATTAGACTTCTTTTTTATCGCAATTTCAATTGCCTGTCTGAAATATTCCTGTGCATCATTATTCTTTTTTAATGCAGAACTGGTCTTAGCCATAAGGTTCAGACTCAGCAATTGCCCTTTTATAATATTATTTTCCAGACTTAATTCATAAACTTCCTTATATAATGACATTGCCTCATCAAACTTATTTTTGCTTTTCAGAAAATTTGCATAATTAAACCTAACCATAAGTTGAGGTTCAATACTTTTTGTATTTTCCAATACTTTCATAGCCCATAAAAAATAAATCTGTGCTGAATCCTGATTAAGTGCCTTATAAATTGTGGCTAAATTATTCAGGTCTAAACCAGTTTCAACCAAATTATTTAATTTCAGTTGGAGATGAAGAGCTTTTTTGTAATATTTTCCTGCTTCGTTCAAAAAATCAAGCCTTTTCAATGAATTTCCAATGTTTCTATAAGAAAGGGCCAGATTCAAACTATCATTAACTGATTCAAAATATTTCGCTGCTCTTATAAAATGAAAGTTAGCACTATCATTCAATTCATTATCTTGAAAAAACTGACCTAATGCCGATTCAAATACTGCCAACATTACTGTATCTCCTTTCAATGATGATAATTGTCTGCCTTTCTGAAGGTATTTTGATGAAGAATCATTTTCCGAAAGGCTCGAAAATGAAATATAAACTCTATTATAAGCCTCTAAAATTCTTGAAGTATCTTTATTATCTGTTGCAATATTCAGCATTTTTTTGAAACAAATCATTGCTGAATCATGTTGACCAATCGTTTCAAAAATGCGACCTTGCATCGAAAAAGCCCTGAATTTTTGATCCGCAATATTACTGTTTTCTGAATATGCTTTTAGTTTTAGAGCATAAACCATAGCACTATCGCAGTTAGACTTAAGCCATTTTTCACTTTTACTGCTAAGCGAATCAAATTTAGTGTCATGATCCTTGTCAAATTTCGGTGTGCATGATATAAATAAAATCAGGCAGATAAATAAAATACATAATACGCTCCTTATCTGTAATTTAATGCTTGTTATTAAACTAAAACCAAGTAACTCCGTCATTAATTTGATATAAATTAAAATTATTTTCAATTTCTGCAAATATAAAACTAAATCCATTTACAAGGTCAGCATTAATAGCGACATGGCCATATAAATTATATGCTTTTGTAGATAATTTTTATTAAAAAAGACTAAATTTGCATCCATCATTTTGATTTATATCCTATTAAAACTCAATCTTTATGAAGAAAGCATTTTTGTTTCTATTACTAATTATTCCATTTTTTGTTGTTTGTCAGCAAACAAAAACGGTAAGCTATTCTGAACTTGACAGTTATTTCAAAAAAGCATTAAAGGACTGGAATGTACCTGGCATGGCAATAGCAATAGTAAAAGACAATAAAATTGTTTTTTCAAAAGGATACGGAGTTAAGGAAGTTGGCAAAAAAGACAGTGTTGACGAAAATACTCTATTTGCAATTGCTTCTATTTCAAAAACTTTTACTGCCAGCGCGTTATCTATACTTGCAGATGAAGGGAAAATCAGTTTTGATGATAAGGTAACAAAATATCTTCCTTATTTTGAACTTTACGATCCTTATGTAACGCACGAAATGAAGATCCGTGATCTACTTTGCCATCATACAGGTTTGGCAACATTCAGCGGTGATCTTTTATGGTATGGAACAAATTATTCCCGTGAAGAAGTCATAAAAAGAGCAAAATATTTAAAACCCGTTTATGGTTTCCGCGAAGAATTCGGCTACTCAAATATAATGTTTTTAACGGCAGGGCAAATAATTCCGGCAGTTACAGGGAAATCATGGGATGATTATGTTAAGGAGAAGTTCTTTTTCCCGCTAGGAATGTCAAATACAATCACTTCAACAAATGACCTAAAAGATAAAAAGAATATTTCACTACCTCATACCGAATCTGACGGAAAAATAATTCCCATACCTTATCTTAACTGGGATAATATTGCACCTGCCGGCTCGGTAATTTCAAGTGTAAAAGATATGTCGCAGTGGATAAAACTTCAGCTTAACTATGGAACCCTCGACAGTAAAAAGATCTTCAGCGAAGACGCTTCATTTAATATGTGGTCGCCGCAAACTATTTTGCCGGTATCGAAAAACAGCCAAAAACTCTGGCCATCCACGCACTTTAAATCTTACGGGCTTGGCTGGACAATGTTTGATTACTGCGGAAGAAAAATAGTTGGACATAATGGCGGATATGATGGTATGGTTTCACAAATGATACTTGTGCCGGAAGAAAACCTCGGATTTATTATACTTACGAATTGTAATTCAAGTCTTTACTTTCCTATGATGTATAAAATTCTAGATTCATATCTGAATACTGCTAAAGAAGAAGTTGACTGGAGTGCAAAATTTCTCCAGTTTGACAAAATGAAGAAACAGGATGAGGCTGACAAAAGAGCCAAAGAAAAAGATAGCCGAAACAAAAAAACCAAGCCAAGTCTTGAGCTTAAATCTTATACAGGTACTTACAGTGGTGAACTTTATGGTTCTGCTGAAGTGACAATTGACGGTAAAACACTTGAGTTAAAATTCAATCCTGCTCCAAAATTTAACGGTGAGCTAAGTCACTGGCAATATGATACATTTCAGATAACTTTCAAAGAATTCCCTTCGCTTCCTCCCGGTACAGTGAACTTTGTTATTAACGCAAAGGGCGAAGTTGAAGAAATGCGCATTAATGTTCCAAATCCTGATTTTGATTTTACAGAGCTTAAATTTATGAAATTGAAATAAAAGTGAGAACGGCAAAGAGTTTGATTTTTTTCCTAATTTTACTGACATTTCAGCCAAATTACGCTCAGAAAGTACTTAACAAAGACAGTCTTTTATGCCATCTTAGCGAACTTCGCGAGAATTTTGGCAAAAACAAAACTTACCCAAAACATTTTGAACTTGCTTGTCTTGTAGCACTTTCATATTTCCCTGAATTGAAAAACGTTCATATAGATTTTAAATACAAAAATATTGGAAAGCATTCAATGGAAGCTCAGCCAAATGTAGATTTTTTCATGAACAAGTATTCTAAGCGCTCATACAAAATTCTGATTAACAGCAAATCACAAAAGAAATTAGGTTATAGCATCGAAGGGTTGAATTTTAATCAGATGGTTGGAATTTTTGGTCATGAGTTATCCCATATTTTGCAATATCAGCAAAGAAAAAATTTAGGTCTTATTGTTTTCCTTTTAAGCTATTTGACAACCGATTTCAGTAAGAAAGTTGAATTTGAAGCAGATATTATTGCAATAAAACATGGACTTGGCTGGCAGGTATATGATTTTGTAAATTACATACTTAATAATGCGAATCTTGACAAAATATACAGAAACAAAAAACTGAAGGATTATTTTTCGGAAAAAGATATCCTTGAATTTATGAAATGATTATTTTATTTTCACAAAGTCTTTTTCTATTAGAAACTCAGCCCATAAAAAATCCACTTCAGTATCAATATCAATAGAGTATAATTCATCCATTTCATATTTTACCATTTTGGAATAACTATTCTTCGTATTCAGCGATATTGGGTTAATTATGTATATTGAACCATTCAGTTCCCATACAACAGGGCAATCCTGCCTTCTGCTATAATTATGTTGTTTGGATTTTTGGAGAAACCCATCGCCATCTTCTTCAAAAAGCACATAATAAGGATTTGAACCAGTTTTTTTTACAGAAACAACAGCATCAATATCATTACTATACAGTTTTATTGCATTTAACAAGTCCTCTTTTTTGCGAAATGGTGAAGTAGGCTGAAGCAGAATGATATTATCATAGGTTTTTCCCAAGTCTTTATAAAACTGAAAAGCATGTCTTAATACATCATTTGTGGTTGCATCATCTGTTGATAGACTTTCAGGTCTTACAAAAGCTGTTTTTAAACCGTAACTTTCAACAATATCTATTATTTCCTTGCTATCTGTGCTTACACAAATATCAGAATCATCAGCGATCTGCCTTGCAGCATCAATTGAATAAAGTATCAATGGTTTTCCGGCCAGTTTTTTTATATTCTTACCGGGTAAACCTTTTGAACCTCCTCTGGCAGGGATGATTATCAATGACTTCATAAGATTCAGAATTTTATATGCTTGATGTCCTCATTTGCCTTAGCAAAATCCTCATGCCTTCCTATATCGAGCCAATATCCAAGTATCGGGTAATAAGTGACTTTATGTCCCTTGTCGAGAATTAACTGCATAAAATCAGTTGCATTAAAATGCTTTTCAATAGGAATATTGCTAAGAAGTTTTGTTTTTATAAGATAAATTCCGGCATTTGAGTAATAAGTATAAGTGGGTTTTTCTTTAAAAGACCTTATTTCGCCGTCTTTAGTTTCAAGCACAGCATAAGGCAGATCAACATTATAAGGAATTGAGGCAACAGTCATGTCGGCATCATCTTTAATAAACCGCCGATACAGATCTTCAAAATCAATATTAGTTAAAAGATCCGAATTCATAACAAGAACTGTATCATGAGAAAACCCTTTTATTAAACTAACAGAGCCAATAGTGCCAAGTGGGTTTGCCTCAGTGATATAATTAATTTTAACTCCTTTTTCTGAACCATCGCCAAAATATTCGGAAATTTTTTCTCCCAGATACCTGATGGTCAGGTTAAACTCATCAATTCCATATTCAATAAGTCGGTCAATATTATGCTCAAGTATTGGTTTTTCACCAACTTTAAGTAATGATTTGGGTGTTGAATCAGTATATGGCACAAGTCTTTCACCTCTTCCGCCTGCCATTATAACTGCATCAATTGGCAGCATAGTTTTAATTCTCGAAAAATCAATCAACTTTAAGATCTTAAAATTATCATCGATCTGAGGAACCAGTTTTATCCTTTTCTTTTTGATCTCTTCAATATCTTCAATCTTATATTTACCTTTTTTAATGAACCTGAAATTTCTGAACATTATCTGTTCAACCGAATTATCGATAGACTTTCCGGCAAGTAAACCTCTTCTAATATCACCGTCGGTTATTGTACCTACAAGTTTTTCATTTTCATCTGTTATGAAAAGGGTAAGGTTTTCAGGGACATTATTAAGCTTTTCAAGTGCCTGCTTAATCGTAGCTTTATAATTAATAAGGTGTTTCGCCAAAATACTCATTTTGTTTTTTTAGCAAATTTACAAAATTCAATTAAATAATTGCAATTTAAAGAAACACTTGCAAAACACTTGATTATTTTTTTTATATTTGTCATGCTGAAATAAAGATATAACAGTATGAAGCTATCCCGTTACTTTCTAATATTCTTTGTTTTCTTATCGTTAAGACCCTTTGCTCAAAAAGAAGCAAATATTTGGTATTTTGGTAAACATGCCGGCTTAGATTTTACTACTAATCCTCCAACTGTGCTGACAAATGGAGCAATTAACCAATTTGAAGGTTGTTCTTCTATTTGTTCACCAACCGGTCAGCTTTTATTTTATACCGATGGCATGACTGTGTGGGACAAAAATCACAATGCAATGCCAAATGGGACTGGTCTTTTTGGTGCTGCGCACTCAGTAAACTCCGGTTTTATTGTACCTAAACCAGGAAGTACCAGTATTTATTATGTTTTTACTACTGAGTACGCATATCAGTCGGGGAAACTTAGTTACTCCATTGTTGACATGACACTTAATGGAGGATTAGGAGATGTTACAATAAAAAACACATTGATCAAGGACGGCATGAAAGAAAACCTTGCCGCCGTCAAACATTCTAATCAGAACGATATTTGGCTTGTTGCTCATGAAAGAGCTAATAATAATTTCAATGAATTTTTAATAACTAATTCCGGTTTTTCTACTACACCAACAGTTATAAGCGTTGGACAAGCTGTAAGCGGACCTCAAGGTTTTTCCAAATTTTCATTTTGTGCCGATAAGATTGCTACAACAGATTATCTGAATAGTATTGCCGAGGTTTTTAATTTTAATAATACAACAGGTGCAATTACTTCACCTCAGGTAATAAATTTCCCTGATTATCCTCATGGAATTGAATTTTCGCAAAATGGCAAGTACTTATATGTTGCCATTGGATATACATCTTTTAGTTTGTATCAGGTAAATCTAGCCACAAATACTAAAACTCTTGTTGGAAGCCCAGTAAATCAGTTGGAAAATTTGCAAATGGCACCTAATGGAAAAATTTATTTAGGTCAGCTCACTATTAACACACTTGACCCTTATGATTATGTCGGTGTAATAAATAACCCTGAAGTTCCGGGAACTGCATGCAACTATGTTGAACACGGAGTATTTTTAAATACAAATGGTAATACTCAATGCAATGCCGGACTTCCAAACTTTGTTACAAATTACTATAAATCACAATTTCATCTTAGAAGCGACACTTCTATTTGTTATGGAGACAGTGTGAAATTAATTGCAAATTCAGGATACTTATCATATTTATGGAGTACAGGCTCTACCGACACTGCAATTTTTGCCAAAACAGCAGGCAATTATTGGTGCAGAGTTACAACTTCCTGCGATACTTTGTATGATACCGTTACTATAACAATAAAACCGTTGCCACATGTAAATCTCAGTCCTGATACTTCGATTTGTGCAGGAAATTCAATTACATTTCATGCAGGAGGCGGCTTTAATTCTTACCATTGGCAAAACGGTTCTACCGATTCGGTATTTAACGCATCTGCATCCGGCTGGTATTCAGTTACTGTAACAAATCAGTGCGGCAGCGATGTTGATTCAGTCAGAATAATTAATATTTATCCAAAACCACAACCGGATCTTGGCAATGATACTGTTATTTGTACATCATCACCAATTACTCTTGATGCCGGCAGCGGGTATACTTCATACCAATGGCAAAATAGCTCTACAGGACAGACACTCATTGTTAATTCTCCGGGCACTTATTCAGTTACAGTTACTAATAGCCATAATTGCCAGGG
>CAZELC010000146.1:0-7305 GCA_964512865.1 uncultured Bacteroidales bacterium | reverse complement strand
AGACAAAAAAATGTCTTATAGGACTTACGAAAGAAAGCGAAGTTATTGTAGATCCTAAAAAGATTGCAGCTAATGACGACGAACTTATAAATATGATAGGTGTTAAAGCTGATAATATTGAAAATTTAAGTAAAAAATTCAAACTTAAAGCTATTTCCATCGGAAATGTTTCTCCTGCCGATTTGGATGAAGAGTTCTTCTTTAAAATAACAAACGATCCTTCAATAAAAACCGAAGAGCAGCTGAAAGAAAAAATAATGGAATATTTCCAGAAAGATTTTGAAAAACAATCCGATTCAAAATTCCTTAATGATATTATCGAAACTCTTATAAACAAAACCGAAATAACCTTACCGGATGATTTCCTTAAAAGATATTTACTTGAAACCTCTAAAGACAAAGAGATAACTATTGAGAAAATTAATGCTGATTACGAGAATTTTACTAAATCTCTTAAATGGCAACTTATAGAAAATAAAATTATTAGAGAAAATAATCTTCAGGTTACCGATGATGATGTTAAGGAATATGTTAAACAATATTTCAAACCATATTTTACCAAGCCACACGAACATGCTGAAGGTGAAGAGCATGAACATCATGACCATAGTGATGAAATTGATGAAACTCAGCTTAATAAATATGTTGATTCATATTTAAGTAAAGACAAAGAAGATGTCAAAAAAATATATGACAAACTCTATGATGAAAGATTGATGAGCCTTATGAAACAAAAACTGGGTTTGAAATATTCCGAAATAAATTATGAAGATTTTATTAAATTAGCATCAAAATAATAATTCAATAATATGGACTCAAGCAAAGAATTCAGAAAATACGCCACCAAGCATTTAGGAATAAGCAGTTTATCGCTGCAAAGGTACAATTCCGCCTACGATATGACCCGTACAATAATTGAAGAACGACAAGTTAATTTTCGCGAGGTTGATGTTTTCTCACGTTTGATGATGGACAGAATAATTTTTCTTGGAACACCCATAGACGATTATATTGCAAATATCATTCAGGCACAATTGCTTTTCCTCGAATCAGTAGATGCAAAAAAAGATATCCAGATTTATCTTAACACACCAGGTGGTGGTGTTTATGCAGGTTTAGGCATTTATGACACAATGCAATATATTAACCCTGACGTTGCAACTATTTGTACCGGTATTGCTGCTTCAATGGGTGCTGTTATTCTTTGTGCCGGAGCACACGGTAAAAGAACAGCTCTAAAACACTCAAGAATACTTATTCACCAGCCAATGGGCGGAGCAGAAGGACAAGCTTCCGATATTGAAATAACTGCACGTGAAATACAAAAACTCAAAGTAGAGCTTTATGAAATTATTGCGTCCCATTCAAAACAAGAATACGATAAAGTATGGAAAGACGCCGATCGCGATTACTGGATGATTGCTGACGAAGCTAAAGAGTACGGTATGATTGATGAAGTTTTACAACGTACAAAGAAAACAAAATAATCATCTCTAGATAAAATGGCAAAAGCACAGGAAGTTTGCTCTTTTTGCGGCAGAAAAAAAAATGAAGTTAAAATTCTTCTTGCCGGTCTTGAAGGACATATTTGCGATTTTTGCGTTGAACAGGCACATAATATCCTTTTCGAAGAATTTAAACCAAAAAAGCAAGCCGACCTCAAATCATTCGAGCTTCTTAAACCTGCGGAAATAAAAAAACATCTTGATGAATATGTTATCGGTCAGGATGAAGCCAAAAGAATTTTATCTGTTGCCGTTTACAACCACTACAAGCGTATAGGACAATCAAATCAAAAGAAAATTGATAAGCACGACGGTGTTGAAATTGAAAAATCCAATATTGTTCTTGTTGGCGAAACAGGAACAGGTAAAACACTTCTTGCCAGAACAATAGCAAAACTTCTTCACGTTCCATTTTGCATTGCCGATGCCACAGTACTTACAGAAGCCGGTTATGTTGGCGAAGATGTTGAAACAGTGCTTACAAGATTATTGCAGGTTTCAGATTTTAATGTTGCAGCTGCTGAAAAAGGGATAGTTTTTATTGATGAAATTGACAAAATAGCACGTAAAGGCGACAACCCTTCAATTACCAGAGATGTCTCAGGAGAAGGCGTTCAACAGGCATTGCTTAAACTGCTTGAAGGTTCAGTAATTAATGTTCCGCCTCAAGGAGGAAGAAAACATCCAGAACAAAAATATATTCAGGTTAACACTGAAAATATTCTCTTTATTTGTGGCGGTGCGTTCAGCGGACTTGAAAATAAAATAGGCGCCAGACTTGCAACCAATATGATTGGTTATAGCCTCGACAAAGAAAAAGATACATTGGACAAAGAAAATTTATTCCAGTATGTCTCGCCACAGGATCTTAAAAGTTATGGATTAATACCTGAACTGGTCGGCAGAATTCCAATTCTTACCCATCTGAATCCTCTTGACAAAGAAGCTCTTAAAAGGATACTTACAGAACCAAAGAACGCCCTTGTTAAACAATATATTAAGCTTTTTGATCTGGATAATGTTAAACTTACTTTCGAAGAAAAAGTATTTGACCTGATAGTTGAAAAATCACTTGAATTTAAACTTGGAGCCAGAGGTCTGCGCTCTATTCTTGAAGCAATTATGACCGATTATATGTTTGAATTGCCTTCAAAACCTGATCAGAAAGAATTGCATATTACTTATAAATATGCTGTTGAAAAACTCAATAAATCAAAAAAATCCTTTTTGAAAGTAGCATAATTCTATTTTTTTTACATTCGTTTCACGCATTTTTATTATTATGAAATTATTGAAATTTTCTGTTTTCCTTATTCTTATTACAGCACTTTCCGCATGCACTAAAATAAAAAAAGAATATTATAATGATGGAACACTGCAATCGGAGGTAACAATGAAAAACGGGAAAAAAAATGGTAAAGCAGTGTATTACCACGAGAACGGCAATAAGTCAATGGAGATATTTTATGATGATGATAAAGCAGAAGGAATCTCCACAATTTATTATTACAAGGGTACTGTTAAAAGAACAGACAATTTCAAAAATAACAAACTTAACGGGCTATCAGTAAACTGGGATGAAAATCTCGGATACAGATTTTCTGAAGAAACTTATTTGGATGATGTTTTAAACGGGCCATACAAAGAGTTTCATCCAAACGGAGAAATTAAAGTTGAAGGCAATTATAAAAACGGTCAATTTGAAGGAAAATGGCTTTATTTCGATGAAAGAGGAGTTCCTGTCGGAGAAGCAGACTTCAAAAATGGTTCAGGAGTATTAAAAGGATATTATCCTGAAGGGAAACCATTGAGGGAAGTCAATTATGTCAACAGCAAAAAGAATGGAAAGGAAACTCACTGGAACGAAAATGGAACTGTTGATAAAATTATTTATTATAAAGATGATAAGATAGAAAAAATTGAAACTCCGAAAAGATAAACACTCATGATAATTAAAGAAGAAGAAATAAAAAGAGAACAAGTTATAAGCACTGCAAAAAAAATGTTGCTGGCCGCACGCACTGCTCCTAAAGGCAGAGGCATAAACAATATCAGTCTGGCATTAATTACCGGAGAAACTTTGCTGACAGTTTCAAATAAAATGCATGAGATTGGCGATAGAAACTCTGCAGCATTTTTTCACAGAGATGCCGAAAATATTTTACAGGCAGAAGCTCTGCTTATACTGGGCACAGCCATTGAGCCATTAGGATTAAATAATTGCGGACTTTGTGGTCATGGTAATTGCGACAATAAAAGAAAATTCCCCGACACACCATGCATGTTCAATTCAAACGACCTTGGAATTGCTATCGGCTCAGCAGTCAGCATTGCCGCCGATGACAGAATTGACTGCAGAGTAATGTTCACTGTGGGAAAAGCTGTTACGGAACTTAAACTAATGGATGAAAAGGTCAAAATAATTTTTGGAATACCATTATCAGCAACATCAAAAAATCCTTTTTTCGATAGAAAACCTGTATAAGAGTTTTAGGTTTTGTTAATTCAGTGTTTGTTATCTTTAATATGATTAACTAATATGGAAGATGAAGATTGAATTAAGAAAACAGCTAAATAGAAATTATTTCAGTTATGATGAATTTTAATAAAATTAATTCATTGAAGGATCAACAGGATAATTTGCCCATTCGGAATATTCATTATGTAAGGAAGATACAACCTTTTTCCACATATTATCAGGTTTTACCGACATAAGCTCAAATGGTTTTACATCAGATACTATCCATGATTTCTCCTTAAGCTCGTTTTCAAGTTGTTGTGGAAGCCATCCGGAATAGCCTATAAAGAATCTTATTTCATTAGATTTGATAAGTCCGCTATTGATCATATCTTTCACCAGCTCGATATCACCGCCCCAATAAATGCCATCAACTATCTTCATGCTGTTTTCAATCTTTTCTCCAAGCGTATGTATAAAATAAATACTGTCGGTTTTTACAGGACCGCCTAAAAAAAGTTGCGTGTCAAACTCAGGAAATTCTTTAACAATCTCACTGAATTTAACATTGACCGGTTTATTGAGAACAAGCCCAAAAGTGCCATCTTCATTATGTTCAGCCAATAGTACGACTGAACGGTTAAAATAAAAATCTTTAAGAAATGGTTCCGATATGAGTATTCTGCCCTGCGAGGGTTTTATTAGTTTTGTTTCCATAAACATTTCCTTTCTAAACAATAAAGCAAGTATAAGACGTTTTTCTGAATTATTTGGTTGCTAAAAGTAAATATATCAAAAAACGACAGAAATTTCTTATTATTTTTTAAATTTGCCTGTTTTTGTCGCCGAAGCACAAAAATTACACCATCAAAACTATGAAAAAATTTGATAATTCTGATAGATATAACGAACTCCGAAAATCACATCCTTTTATTTCTTATGAAAGTCATTCATTTTCAGTAAATAACAATGCTATTGATATAACTTTTCACTTCAACCTTTCAGGAAAGCACAGCTTCTCTCCTACTTTAAATATTCCTTTAAGAGATTTTTATAACACTGAAATTTTGTCAGCCGAGAAACTTGAAAGCATGGCTTTCAGTATCGGAATGGTTGAAATAATCAGCTACTGGAAAGCTGCATGCCCACCTCAGATTATTGTAAAACAATATTCACTTAATGAAGAGCAGAAGCTTTGGTGGAAAAAACTGTATTATTACGGACTTGGTGAGTTTTTTTATCTGAATTCCATACATGCGGATATTGATGATTTTGTTGAAATAATTTGTGAAGGAGAAAAAACAGTAAGAAAAGAAAGCTTTAATCTTGACAATTCTTATATCGTCCCGGTTGGTGGTGGAAAAGACTCGGCTGTTACTATTGAATTACTTAAAGATGCCGGCGTGGAAATCACCCCTTTTATTATGAACCCTCGTGGTGCCAGCGTTGATACAATTAAAACCGCCGGCTTCTCGACAGAGAATATTATTATTGTAAACAGGAAGATAGATCCTGTATTGATAAAGTTAAACGAAAATGATTACCTGAACGGGCATACACCATTTTCTGCATTACTGGCCTTCATCACAGTTTTTATGGCTGCCGTTTCGGGGAAAAGAAATATTGCCTTATCCAACGAAGCAAGCGCAAATGAATCTACCATCACCGGTAAAAAAATAAATCATCAGTATTCAAAATCCTTTGAATTTGAATATGATTTCAGGAATTATATAAGCAAATATATTTCAGACGATATAAACTATTTCAGTATTCTCAGACCTTTGCACGAAATACAGATTGCGAAACTTTTCTCAAAACATGAAAAATATTTCGATGTTTTTAAAAGTTGTAATGCAGGAAGTAAAACTGATATATGGTGCGGCAAATGTGCAAAATGCCTTTTCGTTTACATAATACTATCGCCTTTCGTAAGAAAAGATAAACTAATTGCAATCTTCGGAAAAAACCTTCTTGATGATAAAGAACTTCTTTATTTCTTCAAACAACTTACGGGTGAAGATAATATTAAACCTTTTGAATGTATTGGAACAGTAGACGAAGTTAATCTTGCACTTAGAATTACTGTTAGTCAATATGAAACTGATTTGCCCTTTTTGCTCAATTATTATAAAAATTCTCCTCTTTATCATAAATACTCAGAAGCGGCTTATGATGAAAGCTTGAAATCTTTGGAATCGGAACATTTTATTAATAAGCAACTGGTTGAATTCCTTCAGAAAAAACTTTATGAATAAGAACTTTATTAATTCGTTAAACAGCAAGAATATTCTCATTCTGGGATTCGGTCTCGAAGGACAATCTTCATTAAAATTCCTTTTAAACAATGTTTCTTCATCAGTTATTGCCATTGCAGATAAAAACCCTGATTTATCACAAAATAATCTTATAAAAGATAATAATATAGAATTAATTTGCGGAGAGGAATATCTTAATAAAATTAATGATTACGATTTGATTATTAAAACTCCAGGGATTTCACTTAAAGATGTAGAAATAAAAGATAAAACAAAAATAACCTCTCAATCGCAGATTTTTCTTAATCTTTTTAAAGAAAAAACTATCGGTATTACGGGCACAAAAGGAAAGAGCACAACATCAGGTCTTATTTATCATATCATTAGCAAATTCACCGAAAATTCTATATTGGTTGGAAATATCGGAATTCCGCCACTCGATCTTTTCGATAAAATTAACGACGACACAATAATTGTAAATGAGCTGTCGTCACATCAACTTGAATTTAACACCGTTTCTCCTCATATTGCAGTTCTGTTGAATATTTATCAAGAACATCTCGACCATTACAACTCTTATTTTGATTACAAACTGGCAAAGTTAAATATTGCCAGATTTCAAAAAAAGGAAGATTATTTTATTTATAATGCTGATGATGCGGAAACTACAGCGATGGTTGATTTGGTTAAACCCGACTCAACCATGTTCCCATATTCTGAAAAGCAGGAGCTTTCAAGTGGATGTGTGCTTACCGAAGAATATATTTCATTTGTTGAATGTCATGATGAAAAATTCAGTTTAAGCAGGAAATTTAAACATAAACTTCCGGGACATCATAACCTTTTTAATATAATGGCAGCAATAAGTGCGTGCAAATTAGCAGGCATTCCAGATAAATTTATTTCTGATGGTTTAGAATCATTTAAACCTTTAGAACATCGCATTGAGTACGTAGGAAAATATAATAATATTATTTTCTACAATGATTCAATTGCTACTATTCCCGAAGCAACCATTGCTGCCGTAAAAACCTTAAAAAACGTTGGCACACTTATACTTGGAGGCTTCGACCGTGAAATAAATTAT
>CAZELC010000145.1:0-7323 GCA_964512865.1 uncultured Bacteroidales bacterium | reverse complement strand
CGGTGGCATTATTGATTTTGCATTTCCCACCGGAGCAAATCTAAATAATTACAGGTTTAATAATACTACACCGGGAGTTTCAGGAATAGGTTATGATATTAAAGCTGACAGTTGCACTGACGTTATGTGGGGAATTATGCCTACAACTGGCTCAATCACAAAAATATCAAATTCGGAATTAAGAACAATAGGATTATGGTTTGAAGGAAATGATACTGTTAATGTCAGCGGATTGGTTAATAATTCAATATATACGGATTTTGTAGCAAATCTTACCGACAGAAATCTGAGGCTGATTAACAGTTCTGTGAAGACGTGGAGTCTTTACCCCATGAAAAAATCTAATGTTAAAATTACAGGTTCTATTGTCGGTGAAATTGGAAGTCAGGGCCGCGCACGCACTGAAGCTTCAAACATTGTTATTGATGGCTCAGGTGGTTATGTTTTTTCAACTGACACTACCGTGACCATTATTGGTTATTCATCGGCAAGTTGTGCTGTTAGAAGCGACAAGAACGGGATATTGATTTTTGCTTATTCTTCTCTTATGAATGGTGTAGCTAACTCTCTGGGTAATTCAGTTATTGTAATTATTCAAAGTATTCTTCAGGAAGAACCTTTGCCTCTTGATAATTCATGTATGTGGAATGAGACAGTTACCGGTCCGTCATCAGGATTTGTTGACTCATTGATAAATATTACAGGTTCGGCATGGATTGATAAAACGTCTACCAGCGCTCTGATGGATTTTAATTACTATTATATTGATTATCAGAAAGCCAACGACTCAGTATGGATGCCAGTTACCCAGAAAATTTATACAGAAAAGCGCAATGAAACACTGGCTTCTTGGAATACACATGGTATTGCTCCCGGAAATTATACAATAAGATTAACACTTGTTGATAACAGCAATCCTGATACAAATAAATTTGAGGCAGTTAAAGCGATAAGCCTTTTACCAAAAATTCTTAATGTTGATCAATATTCTATTGATAAAAGAATAACTGTTTTTCCTAATCCGGCTTTTAATACCATTAATATTAATATGCCTTTAGCTTGCGATATTAAGATGTTTAATTCACAATTACAAATTGTTTATTCAACTGAAAATGCATCGCAAAATACGGTAATTGATGTTTCATCTTTTTCGAAAGGCTTATATTTATTGAAAATAGGCGAGCAGGTAACAAAGAAAATAATAATTTTGTGATGCTAAATAAACCTGAAAATGACAGAAGAATTGCTGAAGGATAAAAAGAAAGATGCTGTTGCTGACATGTTTGATGATATAGCACCAAGATATGATTTTCTGAATCACTTTCTTTCACTAAATATTGATAAGATTTGGAGAAGGAAAATGGTAAAAATGATTTTTAAAGAACAACCGACTCATGTTTTGGATGTAGCCACCGGAACTGGTGATCTGGCTATTTCAGCATTAAAATCAGGAATAGAAAAAGTTACAGGAATTGACATTTCAGCTAAAATGCTCGAAATTGGCAAGAAAAAAATAAAAGAAAAAAAACTTGAGGACAGAATTAACTTATTATTGGCTGATTCACTTGATATTCCTTTTCCTGATAACAGTTTTGATGCTATAATGGTTGCGTTCGGTGTTCGTAATTTCGAAGATCTTGAAAAAGGTCTTTTGGAGATGAAAAGGGTTGTTAAACCCGGAAGAAAAATATTTATCCTTGAATTCTCAAAGCCGGAAATTTTCCCAATAAAGCAATTTTATAATTTATACTTTCATAAAATACTTCCTTTTTTTGGCAAACGAATAAGCAAAAACTCAGTGGCATATTCTTATTTACCTGATACTGTTGATAAATTTCCTGAACGAAAAACTTTTTCAGGAATTATGGAAAAATGCGGATATGTGAATACTGACTATAAGAGTTTAAGCTTTGGTATTGCAACTATATACACCGGGAAGAAAAATAATTAGTAAATTTGCAAACTATTTTCGTGAAAAGCCGTAAAACCTAAGTTGTTAAGATTGAATTATCTGCATTTGGGTTAAACAGTAAACATTTTTTTATACTAAACTAAGTGTATAGTCGTTAATAGAAATTATTTTGAAGTTGAAATTTTTAAAATACATATTAATCCTTGTTGTTGCTTTTGTAGTATTGTTTCCTGAAAAGGCAAACTCGCAGAGGGGAAGAGGCGGAGTTGAAAATTTGCCGAAGTTCGATAAGAGAAGATACCATTTTGGATTTCTTATCGGAGTAAACCAAATGGATTTCGTGCTTAAAACTGTTGACAATTATCAAAGTTTTGACTCTTTAAGATATATTAAAACTGTACCTCAGCTTGGTTTTAATATTGGGATTGTTGGAAGTTTGCGTATAACTGACCGACTTAATCTGAGGTTTGTTCCTACGCTTTCATTTGGCGATCGTGGAGTGCAATATGAGTTTGATATGAAGGATGGTACAAGACTTATACAGACAAAAAGAGTTGAGTCAACTTTTATGGATTTCCCGTTATACCTTAAATATAAATCGAAAAGACTTACAAACGCTCAGGCCTTTGTTATTGGTGGAGCAAAATATAGTATTGACCTTGCTTCTCAGGCTAAAAAGCGTAATAAAGGCGATGATATTCCTGTTAAGCTTCGCAAAAACGATTATATAATGGAAGTAGGGTTCGGATTTGATTTTTTTCTCCCATATTTTAAAATGGGTACTGAACTTAAAATGTCTTACGGTTTGCGCGATCTTCTATATCGAGAAGACAATATTTACAATAATTCAATTAACCGGCTAAATACTAAAATATTCCAGTTTTCAATAACTTTTGAAGGCTAAAAGATTTTCAGCAAGTCTGCTTCTAATTTGAAATTAGTCATATATTTGTGAGAATTAATTTAATTTTTATGAAGAAGATTTGTCTTTTATTTATATCACTTTTATTTGTGGTAAAAGGTTTTTCGCAAAATGAAGCCAGATTGCTTCGTTTTCCTGCTATTTCAGGAAATCAGATTGTTTTTACTTATGCCGGTGATCTTTATACTGTCGATAAAAAAGGCGGTATTGCCCGCCGACTTACAAACGATATAGGTTTTGAAATGTTTGCCCATTTTTCTCCGGATGGGAAAAATATTGCCTTTACTGGACAATATGACGGTAATACTGAAGTTTACATCATGCCTTCGCAGGGAGGAACACCAAAGAGAATAACTTATACTGCTGCACTTGGCCGTGATGATGTTTCTGACCGTATGGGACCAAATAATATTGTTATGTCGTGGAAAGATAATAATAATGTGGTTTTCAGGTCCAGGATGAAATCATTTAACGATTTTAAAGGGCAACTTTTCATGGCTAATATCAATGGTGCGATGACTGAGGAGATTCCATTACCATGTGGCGGCTTTTGCAGTTATTCACCTGATAAATCAAAACTTGCATACAACCGTGTGTTTCGCGAATTCAGAACTTGGAAATATTATAAAGGAGGAATGGCTGATGATATCTGGATTTACGACTTCAATACAAAGCAGATTGAAAATATTTCCGGTAATAAATCACAAGATATATTTCCGATGTGGATTGGTACAAAAATTTATTTTCTGTCTGACAGAGATAGAACAATGAACCTTTTTGTATATGATATTCCAACAAAACAAACTAAAAAACTTACAGATTTTTCTGAATTTGATATAAAATTCCCTTCATCTGGTGATAGTGCCATTGTATTTGAAAACGGAGGATTTATTTATTGCTATGATTTAAAATCTCAGGAATCAAAAAAAATAAATATACAAATTGCTGATGATTTATCCTCGGCACGAAAAGAGTTAAAAGATGCTTCAAAAAATATTGAAAGTTATTCTCTTTCGCCTGATGGAAAAAGAATTTGTATAGATGCCAGAGGTGATATTTTTACTGTGCCAGCCAAATCAGGAGTAACCCGTAATCTTTCACAAACTTCAGGCGTTCATGAACGAAATGCAGTGTGGTCACCGGATGGGAAAAGTATTGCCTATATTTCTGACGCTACCGGTGAAGATGAAATATATATTAGAAATCAGGACGGAAGCGGAGCACCTGTTCAACTCACAACAAAAAGCGATACCTACAAATATGAACTTGTCTGGTCTCCCGACAGTAAGAAAATATTGTGGTCTGATAAATTACTCAGACTTCAGTTTGTTGATGTGGATACAAAGAAAGTTACAAATGTAGATAAATCTAAGGATTGGGAATTCTCCGAATACAGCTGGTCGCCTGACAATAAATGGATTGCCTTTTCATTTCCTGATAAATCAATGGAGACAAAATTGTTTTTATTTGATGTCGCTGCAGAAAAAAAGTATGTTGTTACAGATGGTTGGTATAGCTGCGGAAATCCGATATTCAGCCCTGATGGGAAATATCTGTATCTCACATCTAATCGTGATTTTAATCCGATTTACAGTTGGACTGAATGGAATACAGCGTATAATAATATGACTAAAGTGTATTTGATTACTCTTGCCAAAACAACAAAATCACCTTTTGAACCGGTCAATGATGAGGTAAATATTGTTACTTCTAAGGACGCAGACAATAAAACTCCGTTCCAACAAATTGATATTGACGGTATTATTGGGCGCATAATAGCATTGCCGATTGACGCCGGCAGTTATTGGAACCTGACTCCCGTTGAAGGCGGCATCTACTATTGCCGAAACACATCTTCAAATAATAAAACAACACTTTGCTATTTTGATCTGAAAGATAAAAAAGAAACTGAACTTGGACCTTACGGAAATTATGAGATTTCATTCGATAAAAAGAAAATGCTTGTCAGAGACAGGGATAAATTTGCTGTAATTGATATCCCAAAAGGGAAAATTGATATTAAAGAGTATTCTGATATCGGAAATATGAAAGTCTGGGTAAATTTGAAAGATGAATGGAGTCAGATATTTAATGAATCATGGAGGCAAATGCGGGATTTCTTTTATGACCCTGGAATGCATGGCGTTGACTGGAAAGCAGTAAAAAAGAAATACGAACCTTTGGTTCAATATGTAAACAACAGAAAAGACCTTACTTATATTATAGGAGAAATGATTGGTGAACTAAATGTTGGGCATGCATATACCGGAGGAGGCGACAAAGCTGAGCCGAAAAGAATTAATACAGGTTTGCTGGGAGCTATAATTTCAAAAGATAAATCCGGATATTTTAAAATTGATAAGATCCTTAAAGGTGAAAACTGGACTAATGCCAACCGCTCGCCTCTTACTGAGGTAGGTGTTAACATTAAAGAAGGTGATTTTATTATAGCTGTTAATGGTAAAGTAACTAATAATGTAAATAATATTTATGAATTACTTCTTAATACAGCAGGCCAACAGGTGGAACTTATGATTAACAGCACAGCTTCTGACGCCGGAAGCCATAAGGAAATTGTCGTCCCCATTGATGATGAAGCTAATCTTTACTATTATGAATGGGTTGAAGGAAATATAAAAAAGGTAAATGAAGCCACTGATGGGAAAGTTGGCTATATCCATATCCCTGATATGGGTGTGGAAGGGTTAAACGAATTTGTTAAGCATTTTTATCCGCAGCTTTCGAAAAAAGCATTGATAATTGATGACAGGGGAAATGGTGGTGGAAATGTTTCACCAATGATAATTGAAAGGCTTAACAGGCAGCTTGCAATTATGGAAATGTCAAGAAATACAAGCCAGTCTCCACGCCCGGAAGCTATGGTGTTAGGTCCAAAAATTTGTTTAATAGATTGTTATTCTGCTTCCGATGGCGACCTTTTTCCTTATCAGTTTAAATATTTGAAAATCGGAAAAACTGTTGGAATGCGCTCCTGGGGCGGAGTGGTTGGAATAAGAGGTTCTTTACCTTTTGTGGATGGTGGAACGCTTACAAAACCGGAATTCTCTCATTATGACGCCGAAGGAAAAAATTGGATTATTGAAGGACATGGAGTTGATCCTGATATTGTGATTGATAATGATCCTGCAAAAGAATATTCAGGAGAAGACCAACAGCTGAATAAAGCTATCGAGGTTATCCTTGAAGAAATGAAAAATTACAAACAGGAATTGCCACCTATTCCACCATTTCCTGATAAGACAAAATAATAGTTAGAAAAGGTTTTTAACCATAAATTAGTTTTAGAGTTTAATTGATGAAAAAAATATACATCACGATAATTCTGTTGATGATTTTTTCTGTAACTCTGATTTTCAGACTGCAATTTATTAGTAACCAAAGTCATTGCCTGGACGACAATCATATTTATATGCTTACTACACTTTCTGTTTGGGAAAAAGAAGGTGCCTTAAATCATAAATTCAGCCCTGTCATTACATTTACAAATCCAGGTGATAAATTTGTTTCGTTTTATAAACGCCTTGAAGATAAAAAAGGTAATAATTATTATGTTTCTTATCCTCCTTTTACCTTTATTGCAGCTTATCCTTTGCTGAAACTTGTCGGCTTTGAAAATGGTAAGATTGCATTGCAAATAGCAAATTTATTGCTGCATCTGGTCAGTTGTTTTTTTGTTTATCTGATAGTGTTGTATTATTTCGATAAAAAATATGAGAACCTTTTTGTTCCTGCTGTTTTTGCCTATGCAGTTTATTGTTTTTCACCTGTAGTTCTTTATCTGCATACTGATATTTTTTTTCCTGAAATGTTCAGCCAGTTTTTGTATTTAATAGTGGTTTTATTTACCATGATAGCATTACGAAAAGCACATATACAAAAAACTTTGAATTTATTTTTATTGGGGATAATTATTTTTTGTTTTGTTTATACTGAATGGATTGGTATATTTTATTCGTTAATTGTTGGTTTTATTTTGTATCATAACAGGGAAAAATCAGGGTATATCAAAATATTGAAAACATTTATTCTGGCATCTTTTGCTGCATTATCGGTCACGTTAGTTCAATATTCGTTGATAAATGGTTTTAAAAGCATGCTTAGAAGCTTTTTAATTCGTTTTATTGACAGAAGCGGATATTTTACAGGCAGGTTCAGCGAATCGACAGAAAACGCTTATAATTTCAGCTCCTATATTCTTTATGTTAAAAATGTTTTTAATGGCTTATGGGGTTTGGGTATTCTAATAACAATAGTATTAATTATTTGGTTCATTTCCCAAAAAGGTAAAATAGATTTCAGGAGATTAGGGAGAAATAATCTTATATTAATTATCACTTTACCGGTAATTATTTATTCGGTGATTTTTTTTAATGCTACGATGCTTCATTACCATTTAGTTGCTAAAATGATAATTCCTGTTTCAATATTTTCAGGGTTATTAATCAATAGAGTTTTTTACCCCCTAAAT
>CAZELC010000144.1:6105-7374 GCA_964512865.1 uncultured Bacteroidales bacterium | reverse complement strand
CTACCGATAATTTTGATCTTAAAAGAGCACAGAGCATACTTGATGATGATCATTTCGGACTGGATAAGGTCAAAGAAAGAATAATAGAACATCTTGCCATACTCAAACTGAAAGGCGATATGAAATCACCGATTCTTTGCCTTGTCGGACCTCCGGGTGTGGGAAAAACCTCATTGGGAAAATCCATTGCCAAAGCACTTGGCAGAAAATATATACGAATGTCTCTTGGCGGACTTCGTGATGAATCAGAACTTCGAGGGCACAGAAAAACATATATCGGGGCAATGCCGGGAAGAATAATACAAAATCTAAAGAAGGTAAAATCAGCAAATCCGGTTTTCATTCTTGATGAGATTGACAAGGTGAGCGGAAATAATATCAGCGGCGATCCGCAGGCAGCACTGCTTGAAATTCTTGACCCTGAACAAAATATTGCTTTCTATGACAATTTCCTTGAAATAGAATTTGACCTGTCAAAAGTGATGTTTATTGCTACAGCTAATACTTTGAGTACTGTTCATCCAGCTTTACGCGACAGAATGGAAGTTATTGACCTGAGCGGTTATCTTCTCGAAGAGAAAGTTGAAATTGCCAAAAGACATCTTGTGCCAAAACAGCTTAGTGAGCATGGCGTTAAAACCAAACAGGTCATCTTCCCCGAAACAGCAATTGAAAAAATTATTGATGATTATACACGGGAGTCAGGAGTAAGAACACTTGAAAGAAATATTGCCAAGGTTATTAGAAATAAAGCGAGATTTATTGCACAAAAAGAAAAATACGGTAAAACAGTAACTGATAATGATATTGAAAATATTCTCGGAGTGCCGATTTTTCAGAAAGATAAGACAATCAACAACGAAATTGCCGGCGTGGTTACAGGTTTGGCATGGACGGCAGTAGGAGGAGAGATACTTTTTATTGAAGTCAGCCTTAGCAAAGGTAAAGGCAATCTTACACTAACCGGAAACCTTGGAGATGTGATGAAAGAATCAGCGTCAATAGCTTTTGAGTATCTTAAATCACATGCAGGAAAACTTGGTATCGATAATAATATTTTTGAAAACTGGAATGTACATATCCACGTTCCTGAAGGAGCAACGCCAAAAGACGGACCTTCTGCCGGAATAACCATGTTTACTGCATTGGCATCGGCATTCACACAGCGTAAAGTAAAACCTGAACTGGCAATGACAGGTGAGATAACGCTCAGAGGCAGAGTGATGCCCGTAGGTGGAATTAAGGAAAAAATTCTCGCAGCAAAACGCT
>CAZELC010000144.1:0-6095 GCA_964512865.1 uncultured Bacteroidales bacterium | reverse complement strand
AAAATATATTGTTCTTTCTGATGATAACAGAAAGGATATTGCCGAAATCAACAAGAATTATATCGAAGGACTCAATTTTATCTATATTAAAAATATGATTGAAGTTATTGATATTGCTCTTCTTAATGAGATAGTTGAGGAACCTGTCAGGTTTGCTTAATCAAATCGAACTTACTTAAAGACTAAAATCATAGTTATTGCGTTTATGACTGATAATAAGTGCAAAAAACTTATTTTTCTTGGTTTTTTATTAATAAAATTGATGTATCTTTGCACCATGTTCCGGAAAATAAACATATTACTTTTTATAACTCTTGCTGTTCTAATGGTTTCATGCAGCGAGTATAAAAAAATCCAGAAAAGCGACAACACAAGCCTTAAATATAAATATGCCGTTGATTACTACAACAAAGGCGATTATCACCGTGCTCAACAACTTTTTGATGAACTTCTGATTTATTATCGCGGTAATGACACTTCCGAAAAAATAAATTACTACTATGCTTATTGTTATTACGGCAATGGCGACTATCTGCAGGCAGGATATTATTTTCTTAAATATACACAAACATTTCCTACAAGCAAATATTCCGAAGAGTGCATGTTTATGAGTGCTTATTGCCAATATCTGCTTACGCCAAGCGCCAGTCTTGATCAAACGGTTACACTTGAAGCGATGAAGGAATGCCAGCTTTTTATCGACCTGTATCCAAAAAGCGAAAGAGTTGCAGAATGTAATAAGCTTATCGATGAAATGAGAGGAAAGCTGGAAGATAAAGCTTATGCCATCGCAAGGCTTTATTACAAGATAGGAAGCTATCAGGCTGCTGTCGTAGCATTCAAAAATGTTCTGAAAGATTTTCCGGATACTAAATATAAAGAAGAAACTTATTATTATATTTTCCTGTCGAGCTACTATTATGCTCAAAACAGTGTAGAATATAAAAAGAAAGAAAGATATCTCAGCGCAAGGGAAGCTTATCTTGCTTATAAGCTTATTTATCCCGAAAGCAAATACACACGCGAAGCAAAGAACTTTTATACCCTTCTCGAAAAAAAATTAAATTAATTTTTAAACAAATTATGGATTATAAGAAGATTAAAACAGAACCGGTGGCAGTTACAAGAAATATTGCCGAATTTACAAAACATACCAATAATATTTATGAAACCGTGGTTGTTCTTTCTAAAAGAGCTAATCAGATTTCTTCTGAAATAAAAGAAGAACTAGTGGGAAAGATTGAAGAATTTGCTACACATCAGGATAACCTCGAAGAAATATTCGAAAACAGAGAACAGATAGAACTTGCAAAATACTACGAACGCATGCCAAAGCCTACTTTACTGGCTACTTATGAGTATCTTAATGATATGATTCACATTAAAAATCCTTTGAAAGAAGCCGGAATAGATAATTTCTGATCCTAATGCTTAAAGGAAAAAAGATATTACTCGGAGTAACAGGCAGTATAGCTGCATATAAAACACCTTATCTCGTTCGTTTGCTCGTTAAGGAAGGTGCAGAAGTGCAGGTTGTTTTAACTCCCACTGCCGCTAATTTTGTTACACCACTTACTTTATCAACATTATCAAAACGTCCGACCTTAAGTATTCCTTTCGACCCGGCTGACGGAAAATGGAACAGTCACGTGGAAATGGGCAATTGGGCAGATATAATGATTATTGCTCCGGTTTCTGCCACCACACTTGGTAAAATGGCAAACGGCATTGCTGATAATCTGCTTATTGCCACATATCTGGCAGCTAAATGCCCTGTTTACTTTGCCCCGGCAATGGATCTTGATATGTACCGCCATCCTTCCACAAAGGCAAATGTTGAAAAACTTGTTTCTTTTGGAAATAAACTCATTTCACCCAACGAAGGCGAACTTGCCAGCGGCCTTTGCGGTGCAGGAAGAATGGAAGAACCTGAAAACATTGTCAAAATAATAATTGACGATATTAAAAAAAAAAATCAGCTAAACAATAAAACAGCTCTTGTTACCGCCGGACCGACATTCGAAATGATTGACCCTGTCCGCTTTGTCGGTAATAACTCTTCCGGTAAAATGGGTTTCGCAATTGCCGAAGAGCTTGCACAAAGAGGTTGTAAGGTAACATTGGTTTGCGGACCTGTAGAACTTAAAACTTCTCATCCCGGAATTAAAAGAGTTGATGTGATTTCTGCACAGGAAATGTTTAATGCCTGTAAAAAGAACTTTAAGACCGCCGATATTTGCGTTATGGCAGCAGCTGTTGCTGATTATACAGTTGCCAAACCCGCTTCAGAAAAAATTAAGAAAACAAAAGAAGAAAAATTTTTACTCGAGCTTAAACCAACTATTGATATTTTATCATATCTTGCAGCAGAAAAAAAATCATCACAGCTGTTAATAGGGTTTGCGCTTGAAACTAATAACGAACTTGAAAACGCATCGGGAAAACTAAGAAATAAAAAACTGGATTTTATCGTTCTTAATTCACTTAATGATAAAGGTGCCGGATTCGGTCACAGTACCAATAAGGTAACCATTATTGACAGAAACAATAAAATCAGCAATTTTGGACTTAAGCCAAAAACAGAAGTTGCAGCCGATATAGCTGATAAGATTTCTGATATGTTAAATAAGGCAAAGCCACAATCTAAAAGAAAATGAAGAAAATACTGTTTACAATAGGGTTATTTTTTATTGTTATTTTATCTTACTCACAGGAACTGATTTGCACCGTTTCGGTTAACTCCGATCAGATCCAGGGTTCAGATAAAAAGCTTTATGAAACAATGACTACAGCCATTCGCGATTTTATCAATACAAGAAAATGGTCAGGATATGTTTATAAACAGGAAGAAAAGATAGAATGTAGCATGCTTCTTACACTTTCCGAAAGAGTATCTACTGAAGAATTTAAAGGAACACTTCAGGTTCAGTCACGCCGTCCTATCTTCGGAACTTCCTATAACAGCGTTATGCTTAACCTCATTGATAAAGATGTTCAGTTTAAATATCTTGAAACTGCACCTCTGGATTTTGATGATAACAGCATTACTTCCAATCTCGCATCACTTATAGCTTATTATTGTTATATTATTGTAGGACTTGATTTTGACTCGTACACATTAAATGGCGGCGCACCTTTTTATACCAAAGCACAAAATATTGTAAACCTTTCTCAAAATTCTGCTGAAAAAGGATGGAAGGCTTTCGAAAGCCGCAAAAACCGCTACTGGCTTGCCGAAAATCTTTTAAATCAGGCTTATGCAGGCTTCCACACAGCTCTTTATAATTACCATCTTAAAGGTTTCGACATGATGAAGGAAAGTGTTGATAATGGTCGTACTTCTGTAATAAATGCCATTGAAGCAGTTAAAAAGGTAAACGCCGATAAACCCAGCCTGTTTTTTACTACATTGTTTATCGATACCAAAAGAGATGAAATAATAAGCCTTTTTGCTCCCGCACCGCCTGGCGACAAAACCAGAGTCGTTCAATTCCTTAAGGAAATAGACCCGGTTCACTCCAACGATTATAACGCACGTATCCTTAACGGAAAATAATTTCATTCTCTGCCATGCTTAAGCATCTGACAATTGAAAATTATGCACTTATAGAAAAACTTGATATCAGCTTTTCTGACGGACTTTCAATTATTACGGGTGAAACAGGAGCAGGAAAATCAATAATTCTTGGCGCACTTTCGCTTATACTTGGACAAAGAGCCGATACTACCGTTCTGTTCGATAAGAATAAAAAATGTGTTGTTGAAGGTAATTTCAATATTAAAGATTATGAATTACAGGATTTCTTTGCTGATAATGAACTCGACTACGAAGATAATGCGTTGATAAGACGTGAGATAAACCCGCAGGGAAAATCCCGCACTTTTATTAATGATACTCCCGTAAACCTTAATCAGCTTAAAGAACTTACAGAAAAACTCGTTGATATACACTCGCAACATAAAACTTTTGAGCTAAACAGCAATGATTTCCAGCTTATGATTGTGGATAATTTTGCCGAACATTCAGATAAGATTAAAGATTACAGAAAACATTACGGAGAATATCAGCATATATTAAAAAAACTCGAAGAGCTTTCGGAAAAAGAAAGGTCGGCAAAGGCTGATTATGACTATTTTCAGTTTCTTTTTGATGAACTTGACAAAGCATTACTCGTTGAAGGTGAGCAGGCTGATGCGGAAAACGAGCTGAAAACTCTTAATAATGCCGAAAATATCAAGTCGGGACTGGCAAGGGCAATTTTTGCACTATCAGGTTCGGATTCAAATCTTATTTCAGGATTATCAGAGGTTGCAGCCATTCTGAACCAGCTTTCAAAATACAGCAATGATATCGAAGATTTGTCGAAGCGAATTGCAGCTGCAGGAATAGAACTTAAGGATATTGCTTTTGAAACCGAAAATCTTGCCGAAAAGATTGTTTATGATCCGCAAAGGATAGAAGAGCTGGAGCAAAGGCTTGATATGATATACCGTCTTCAGCAAAAACACAGAGTTTCAACTGTTGAAGAACTTATTTTGATTAAAGAAGAGCTTTCCGGAAAAATTGGAAATATTACATCAATAGATACGCAGATAAATGCTTTGAAAAAGGAAGCCGATGATGCTTATTTAAAGCTTCTTGAGAAGGCAGGGAAAATATCGGCAAAACGATCTTCAGTAAAAGAGCAGATTGAAAAAAGAATAACCGGTTTACTTAAACAGCTTGGCATGCCTGATTCTGTGTTTGTGATAGAGCAGGAAAAGAATGAAGTTCCGGGTATTAACGGTATCGATAAGGTTAAATTCCTGTTTACAGCCAATAAGGGCAGTGAGCCGGCAGAGATAAGCAGGATAGCTTCAGGAGGAGAACTTTCGAGGTTGATGCTGAGCATTAAATCTGTAATCTCACAAAGGCGCTTATTGCCGACAATTGTCTTTGATGAAATAGATACCGGTGTGTCCGGAGAAGTAGCCGTGAAAGTTGGAAATATTCTACAGCAGATGGCAGCAAACATGCAGGTGATAACTATAACACATTTGCCGCAGATAGCAGGTAAAGCAGGTGCACATTATTTTGTTTATAAGAAGATTAAAGAAAATACCACCAAAACATATATCAGGCAGCTCAGTGAAGACGAACGCATTACCGAAATAGCAAATATGCTGAGCGGTAATAAAGAATCGGAGGCAGCACTGAGTACAGCAAGAGAATTACTCGGGAAATAGTGAACGGCAGGTAAAACAACCGTCTCTGTGAAACAAGATTATCATGTCATTATTGAAGAATGCCTTACCGCTGGTACCGTATTGTATTATCGTGATGGAAGATTATCGCATCAATGCTGTCGTATTGCCTTGCCGTGATGGTAGATTACCGCATCAATGCAGTCGTATTGTCTTGCCGTGACGGAAGATAATCGCATCAATGCAGTCGTATTGTCTTGTTGTGACGGAAGATAATCGCATCGTGACCGAAGAATATAGTATCACAGATATCGTATTGCCATGCCGTGGTGGAAGAATATTGCATCGATGATACCTTATTGCACAGAGTTGAACGGAGAAACCCCAAAACTCTGTAAAGAATTTGTAAAAATAATTCATCTCCTTTTCACCGCAGAGGCGCAAAGGCGCAGAGTTAAACTCAGTGTACCTCATTCAAGCCAACCATTGGACGAAAGTCCTCCGTGGCTCCCTGTGAAATAAAAAATGTAATTACAATTTCTTGCACAGAGTCACACCGGTGCATAATCTCCATGTTTATTTCGAAGTTTTGTACAGATAATCTCTGCGTCTCAGCGTCTTAGCGGTGATTTTTCATCCAAATGCTACACATAGATAAACAAGACTCCATGAAGAAATTGTAGAATAATTCATCTTCTTTTCACCGCAGAGGCGCAAAGGCGCAAAGTTTAACTCCGTGTATCTCAATCAAGTCAAACATCGGATAAAAGTCCTCTGTGGTTCCCTGTGAAATAAATTAAAAATCAACCCCAAACAGTATAAAACCAAAAATATATAAATTATTATCTCTCGAAATCAGGAAGTTAAAAAATATTTTGAAAAAAGTTTAATTTTTTTTAGGGTAAAAAGGG
>CAZELC010000143.1:3415-7411 GCA_964512865.1 uncultured Bacteroidales bacterium | reverse complement strand
CCTCCAATGAAATTCCAGTGGCAGTTATTTTTATAATATGGCTGTTTCAAACCCGTATTATATTTGATTTTCATTAAAGGAGAATAAACATCTATAATATTTAAATTGGAGTTGTTTTTAAGATACTCGAATAATTGCTCAGATTTAGTCTGCTTATAAAATTGCTTCATTCGGGGACCGATATATTCTTTATAAATTGTTTGCGACATAGGCGGAAACACCATATAGAACTTTATTCCCCTGCTTTTTAGCCAATCTTCTCTTTCCTCAAGAACAGTTTTAATTTTTTTTAATTCAACCTGAGTTAATGGTTTGCGATTTTCGAAATTTTCTTTTGCAGCGCCTCCAACATAAAAAATCCATCCGTCTTCACCAAAATGAAAAATAGGGTTATTGTACAATTGTCCGAAAGTTAAATATTGAATGAGATTATTCATCCTTATAATATTCTTTCGTCCTGGTATTTGGTCTGATATGTAGCTGTTTAAGTCCCTGATAAATTCTTCAGTCATACCTTTCTTAAACTCAGGAGATTGATTGGTGCACCTTTTTTCCGAAATTAAAATTATATTGGATGAATTGAAAATATGCAGAATCAATGTGGAAAAAATAAAAGCAAGAAAGAATCCGGTCATAACCAAATTCATCATATTAAGCTTGCTTAGTCTTTTATTGACAATTATTAATATTATAAAAAGAAAAACAGAGATCAGAAAAAACAGATCCTGCCTGTAGCTATAGATTTTTAGCATTTTACTTACCTGATAATCAGATGATAATGTTAAAAAAGGATCATTTCCACATACGATATATTCATCACCTTTCCTTATCAGATCATTCAGTAAAATATTATTCGACGAAATAGTATTATAGTCAAAATTGTTTCTCAGAATTCCTGTTCTTTCTGAAATCTGAATATTCTTAAGTCTTTCATTTTTATTATTACCGAAATCGCACCTGTAGAAATTAAAATCGGAAAGGTAAATCTGAAACTTGTACAATTGTTTACTCACATTATCTATATAACACCTGTTAGGTTGAAAATGTGGAGTGTAATTGTAAAAAAAGTCTGCTCTGTTAATTTTTGAACCAAGGCTTAAATGAAGCTGGCTCTGCGCATCGCGACTTATCCAAAAGAAAACAAACATAAAAATCGAAACGGAAACAGATACCGTAATCAAGTATTTTTCTAATGGAGAAAAGATAATTACAAAAATAAATAAAATGAAAACCAGCAGAACTATTAACGGATAATTTCTTTCTTCACTGTTTTTTTCTTTAAGAAGATTTGTGGGAAACAAATTAATTGATACAGGCGCTCCGCTCTTTTTTACAGCTATATTTAAACCATCGGCATTGCTAAACATTACTCCATTTGACACATTGCATAAATCACTTTCTGTTTTATAAAGTGAGTAAGTTCTGTTTTTGTGAAATAGATTAATGGAAAGAAAGCTAATTGTGTCTGATTTTGAAAGGTTTGAGATTCGAAGTGAGAAATTTTCATCGAAATTAATATTGCCTTTATATTGAAGATATTTGAAACCGGGTGAGTCAACAATCCAAGTTGTTAATGAGTCACTGCCATTCATAAGAGTGAAAAATGCCGGTCGCGAGCTTTTTGCCGAAAAATAAACATAATCAGAATTTTGAGGAATGCTCTTCATAATCCAATAATGATTTATTTGCTGGTAAACTAATGGGATCAGTAAAATAGTGAAATATACAGGTTTAAGCTTTATCCTGTTCATTTTTTTGTCAATAAAACTGCACATACTTATTAAAATCATAAATATGATTATGGTAATGAACAGAAAATAATTTTGTCGCAGAGAAACAATGATTTCCTGATTTTTGACAAAATTGCCGGATGTAAGTTTTATATAAGGATCATGACCAGTAATATGATATATGCCATCTGACAGCTCTAAATCATTTAATAATAATCTTTCCTGTGGTAATTCAGCAAGATTATAACTTTTAAAGAAAATACCTGAACTTATCCTTACTTTAATTTGATTAATATTTATCAAACTATCTCCAAGATCAAAGCGAAGATATTTTTCGGTTTCCAAATTTAAAGGACGGCTGAAATCTTCACTTAGCGTGGATGATGGGTATTTTTTTGTATTGCTGAAAAATGGAGACCGACTATAAAATATTTCGGCATTTTTTATTTTTGAAGAAGTAAACAATTCAACATTTCCATTTGATGGTATAATCGCAAAATAGCTGAATAGCAAAGCAAATTCTGCAATAATTAAAATAAAAATAAAATATCTTGTAGAAGGATTAAAAGCCAAAACCGAAAAGAAAGCCAGAAGGAAAATAATAATAATTATAGCTTTTTTATGTGTAGACGAAGAGTTTTTCCCGTCATCTGCAGAAAGTTTAAGTTTAATAATTACCGGTATTCCCGTTTTCTCAACTATGAAAACCGGAGTACCATCATTTTCGGAAAGCCTTGCATTTTTTAAGGTAATATTTTGTTTTATATCGTCGCTTAAATAATACAGCTTGTTGTGGCTGTAAAGATTAATTCCCAGAAAAGAAATTGTATCATTAATTTTTAGGCTGTCAGCTTTAAACTCTATTTCAGAAGTATTATTTGCCTTCCCGACAAATTCGATATTTTTATACCCTTTCGATATCAGATTCCATGAAATTATACTCTTGCCATTGTCGGACAGACTTATTATTGCCGGTTTTGAAGATTTTACTGAAAAACTTAAATAATCATCGTGTTTTATATTGTCGTTGTACTTGTGATCTTGGTATTTCCATAATAACAAATACGTCAAAGGAAGTATTAAAAAAATCAGATATATGGGTTTTAGTCTTTTAAGCATTTTCCCTACCTTGTTATTTTAATTTTAAGATTCTTTTTCGGTGTTCGGTAAGCAGTATTTGGTAAACGGTATTCGGTACTCGGTAAATGGTAAACGGTATTCGGTGAACGGTATTTGGTAATCGGTATTCTTAAATTTGTCAACATATAACGAATTTTTATATTTTCTTTTTGCAGAATATATCAGATTTGCTGATCATAGAAAAAAGCATTTTTCCAATAGAATGATACTGGTTTAAAAGGTTATTCCCCAATTCCTTTGAAATATATGAACAGTCCATTGCTGTTTCTATCCAATGTTGGGTTTCCAATTGCTCACCATCGGAATCCGTCAACTTGCTGATGAAATGCTTCTCATATTTTCTTTTAGCCCATGATTCTGCAATTTGAGCTCCGACGGAGCGTGATGATCTCCTGATCTGATCTGTCAAAGAGTACATTTCTTCTTTTGGGAATTTTTTTGTCATCTCAAAAATTTCAACAGATAATTGTCGTGCAAGCTTGTAAACTTCTAAATCTCTGAAACTTTTCACATATTCCATAACTTCATACTTTTATATTACCTTCTTCCAATTACCGACATCCGACTACAGATTACTAATTCTTAATCAATTTCTTGTTTTACAAATAACTGCCATCCGATTACTGTTAACTATTTCTCAATCAAATTCATATTTTACCTTTTACCGATTACCGACATCCGACCACAGATTACTAATTCTTAATCAATTACTTGTTTTACCGATAACTGCCATCCGATTACTGTTAACTATTTCTCAATCAATTTCTTATTATCCGCCTACTGATAACTGCCATCCGATTACCGATTACTAGTTCTTAATCAATTACTTGTTTTACCAATAACTGACATCCGATTACTGTTAACTATTTCTCAATCAATTTCTTATTTTTCGTTTACTGATAACTAACATCCGATTACCGATTACTGACCTCCGATTACTGTTAACAATTTTTCATCAAATTCATATTTTACCTTTTACCGATTACTGACATCCGATTACTGTTAACTATTTCTCAATCAATTTCTTATTATCCGTCTACTGATAACTGACCTCCGATTACCGATTACTAATTCTTAATCAATTACTTGTTTTACCAATAACTGACATCCGATTACTGTTAACTAT
>CAZELC010000143.1:0-3315 GCA_964512865.1 uncultured Bacteroidales bacterium | reverse complement strand
TTCTCAATCATTTTCTTATTTTTCGTTTACTGATAACTGCCATCCGATTACCGATTACCGACATCCGATTACCGATAACTATTTCTCAATCAAATTCATATTTTACCTTTTACCGATTACCGACATCCGACTACTTATAGCTGTTCACTGATTACACTTGAAAAAAATATTTGCTTACTATCCACTTTTAAAATTTAAAATAAATAAACGGGTTATTAGTTTCACCAACTATTCTCATTAATGAAATCGCAAGAATAATAATCAGAAAAACATTAGAAAATATATTAATAACAGCTCCAGTTTTACCATTTTTAAACCTTTCGGGAACTGAAAACGGAACACAAAAAATCATTCCTGCAATAAGTGCAAAAATATGCTCATTCATCAGAAAAGCATCTGCTCCAAGTGCTCCCGGCTTTGCATTGCTGAACATTACCGAATAAAATGATAATGCATGATTAATATCTGAAGTTGTAAATAAAACAGCGCAGATTATTAATACAAACCAAATGTAAATCATGCCGAACCATTTTATTTTCTTAATATATTTTAAGAGAAAAAGCTCTTCTATGCCAAGTAAAAATCCCTGTAATGCTCCCCATAAAATATAATTCCATGTCGGGCCATGCCATATTCCACAAACAATAAATGTCACCATCAAGGCAATAAAAATTCCCGCTTTTCCCCAATATCTCATTGACATGGATAAAGGACTGAAAATATAGTCTTTGATCCAGCTTGATAAGGTGATATGCCATCGTCTCCAGAATTCAGTAATTGATTTGCTGATATACGGATAATTGAAATTCTCAGGAAGGTCGAATCCTAACATTTTACATACACCGATTGCCATATCGGTATAGCCCATAAAATCAAATAGCAGTTGTAAAGGAAATGCAATCATACATAACCATACAACAGAAGGACTTAAAGTTGAAATATCAGAACTCATAATACTTGCTACAAGATAACCGATAGTATTTGCTATCAGCACCTTCTTGCCCAAGCCGATAATAAATCTTCTGATTCCTGAATAAAATCTTGAAAAATCAAATTCGCGATTTTTAAGTTGTTGCTCAATAGCTGGATACCTTACTAGCGGTCCCATTATCAATTGAGGAAACATGGTAATATAAAGAACAACGTATGCAGGGTTTTTCTCAAATCGCTTGTTTTTACGGTAAACATCAATATTGTATGATATAGCCTGAAATGTAAAAAACGAAAGACCGATTGATGAAACAACTTTAACTTTATGCAGTCCGCTTACTCCAGCATATATAAGATTATCGATAATGAAACCAAGATATTTATAGTAAACAAGTATTCCTACAAATGTCAACACTGCAATTATCAAAAACAGCCTTTTGAATTTTGTTTTAGCAATTAACAGTGAAAAAAACCATGAAAAGAAACCAATAAACAACAGCGCGAATATCAAACTTCCTGCACCCCAGAAATAGAATGCAATACTAAGCACAAACAGGAAGATATTTTTAGCCCATATTTTAGGTAATAAATAGTAACCTGCAAGAAAAACAGGAAGAAAATAAAAAATAAATACAACAGAACTGAATATCATTTTAAATAATCTGCTATTTTTTGTTACACTTCCAGCAAGTTTTTCAAGTCCTTTTCATTAAACTTGGGCTTATCGTAAACATTACCGTAATATTCAAGTATTTTTTCTTTGTCGAAATGTTTACATAAAACCTGATAGCTTTTCTGAATCCTCTTTCTGTTAATGTTTACGTTCCGCATCCAGTATGAAATTAACTCTTTAAGATCTTTTGTTTTCAGAGGAACTTTTTCGTCAGAGAAAAAATCACCATAGAATTTGATATTTTCAAACATTCCAAGATGAAAGAGGTTCTTTTCCTGCTCCTGAATTGCTTTATATTGTTCTTCTGTGGGATTCAGGAAGTTGAAGACTTTAGAGTTATTATAAATACGAAGTACACTAAGCATAGGCTGGGCAACATATTCGAAAGCTTCAGCATATTTAATTGTTTGCATAGCTTCATCATAAGTTTCCGTAGGGAAACCAACCATAAACAATGTCCGTGTTACAAATCTTTCAGAGGCCAAATGAATTGCTTTTTCAGCTTTTTCTATATCCATATGTTTTCCAATGAACTTTTGAAGACGTGGTACGGCAGTTTCAACGGCAAGCGCTATTTCGACAGTTCCTGCTTTTTCAAAAAGATCAAGCATTTCTTCATCGATATGATCGGCACGTAAGCCGTTCGGGAAATTAAGTTTAACACTAGGCAATTCTTTAACAATCATTGCAAGTGTTTGTTTTGCATCTGGCATTGGAACATTAAAAGTGTCATCAACAAATACAAAATTGTTAACACCTCTTTTCTCCACATGCTGCTTCATTTCAGCAACAATATTTTCAGGTGAACGGCGGCGTATTCTTCTTCCAAAAATCTGATGACAGAAAAAACAATCATAATGGCAGCCTCTTGTACCCATTATAAAAACGCATTTCGAATCATCCTGCAGCGCCTGGTTTTTAATTCCCTTGTAATCGTTAAGATTAATATGATCGTAATCAGGAAAAGGAATGGAATCAAGATCCTGAATATAAGGACGAATAGGATTAACTTTTATTTCGCCGTTTATTAAAACGGCAGTTCCTTTAATATTTTCAGGTGTTGATTTTGATTCAGAATAATGATTTATGAGTTCAATAAAAGTGTCTTCGCCCTCTCCAATAACGGCAATGTCAATTTGCTTTTCTGACAAAATATCGCCATAAGCTGTAGAAGGAAAAGCCCCACCACCCAAAATCGGAACATAAGGAAGCATTTCGCGAACTTTATCTGCAACCAATTTAAATGCGACCTTAGCAAAAGATAATGACCTTATTCCAACCAAATCAGGTTTAAATTCCGAAACCAGTAATTCTATACTTTTCAACGGATATTTGCTTGTAACTGTATGGAAAACTTTAAACTCTATTTCAGGGAATTGCTTTTTTGCATAAGAAGCAAGATATAGAAGTCCGATTGGATGATGAGTGAAATAAATAGAACTGCAAAAAGTATCTCCAAACAGGTCGGCATCAATTAAAAGAATTCTACTTATCATTGAAATAAAATATTTGTCAGTGTTTAATAAAAAGTTAAAATTTAAGTAATTTTTGTAGATCAGAATCTTCAAATTTAGAACGCCCGTAAACACCACGGTAAAACTCAAGTATTTTCTTATGTTCTAAGTGTTTAACTAAAACCTGATGACTCATATTAATTCTCTCGGAGTTAACGAGAACATTTCTCATCCAGTAATACAATAACTCCTTCATGT
>CAZELC010000142.1:0-7424 GCA_964512865.1 uncultured Bacteroidales bacterium | reverse complement strand
ATTTTTGAAGAGGTTTTCATTAGGTATTAACATGTCTTACCTTTTTGGCACTACACATAAAAACCGTACTGTATATTTTCCCGGATCTTATACATTCAACACAAAAGTCCTGAATTCATACACTGTTAGTGATATCATGTTCAACTATGGTTTGCAGTATTTTCAGAAAATAAAAGAGAAATATGATATTTGTGCAGGTTTAACATTTTCTTTACCTACAAGGCTTAAAGCTGAACGCAATTATCTTGCTGAGCGTTTTACTTCTTCAAGTACAGGTATTGAAGTTGTGCAGGATACTGTTCAATATAATTTGAAAGAAAAAGGATATGTTGAGTTTCCTTTAATAATAAGCGGAGGTTTAACTTTTAAAAAAGGACAAAACTGGTTGTTTGGCGCCGACATAACTTATGGCAACTGGCAAAAATTCAAAAATTTTGGACTTTCCGATTCACTTAATGATAATATTCAAATATCAGTAGGTGGTCAGATAACACCAAAATATAATGCTGTTTCAAATTATTTTAAACGAGTTACCTACAGATTCGGATTCAGGTATGATGATACATACCTTGGATTAAAAGGAAATAACCTTAAGGAATTTGGAATAAGTTTCGGTTTTGGATTTCCAATTGCAAAATCAAAATCAAATATTAATCTGGCATTTGAACTTGGTAAAATGGGGACAACAAATTCAAACCTTGTGCAGAATAATTTTGGTCGTGTAACATTAGGCATTGCAATTAAGGAAGAATGGTTTTTTAGACGTAAACTTGAGTAGTTTTAAAAATGATTCTCTTCAAATATGATTTCTCTTTTACGTGGTAAACTCTTTATTTGTGCTTTTATAATTTTGATTTTTTTCTCATTAATTATTACATCATGTAAGAATGATATAAATAGAGTTAATGAAATCACGTATAGGGATACTTTTCCAATAGAAACAGCCAATAATGTTGAAATAATTTATAGTGACTCGGCAAAGATAGTTGCAAAGCTGAATGCACCGGTTATAAATCGCTACATTGGACCAAATGCACATGTTGAGCTTCCAAAAGGTCTTAAACTTGTATTTTATGACTCAGTTATGAATGTAAAGACCGGTCTATCAGCAAAATATGCTGTTAAATACAATAATACCGCTGTATGGGAAGCTCACAACGATGTAATTGTAACCAATGAAAAAGGAGAAAGACTTAACACCGAGAGACTTATTTGGGATGAGCGAAAAAGAATTATCTATTCGAACTCTTTTGTAAAAATCACAAAGCCAGATGAGGTGCTGATCGGAGAAGGAATGGAGGCAGATGAATCGTTTGATAAATGGACAATTAAAAAGCCCAAGGGTTCATTCAATATCAAATCAGAAAAATAATTCATTTGTAGTTAATAACTAATTCGGAAAATTCCAAAAACTCTTTATCACAACCCATTTTTTCTTAATTCATTAACAAATGATTTCAGTTCATTTTTTTTCTCTTTTGAAAGGTTATGCCATCTTATTCCCTGTATTGCTCCTTCAATTGCATAAAGCATATCCACGCACGCCTCTTTATCAAATGACCTTATCAGCATATACGTTTGCCTGCTGCCAATCATTTTTAATTCAGATTCAGTTTTAACACCTGTCCGGTAAATTTTTTCCGCAAGTATTTTTCCGATATTCGGGAGTTTTTCAAGTTCATTCATAGCATCAAGAATATATAAAATTGAATAACATCAAATTAAAAACTAAAAAATAATAAAATATGAGAAAAATATTTTGAGTTTTAAGTTTCTATATTACCTTTGCAAACTTATTACAAAAATAAATATTTTATGGCGATTATTGGAAAAATACGGAAACATTCAGGAGTTGTTGTTATCATTATAGGGGTTGCTTTGGCAGGTTTTATACTCATGCAGGATACAAAATTTGGCAATTGCACTAAAGGTAAAAGAGATAATTTTATCGGAAAGATAAATGGTAAAAAGATTACATCTGCTGAATTTGAGTTAAAAATTGATGAGCAAACAGAACTTTATAAAAAGCAATCGCAAAAAGAAAATTTAACTGCTGCTGAGGCATACCAGGTTAAACAAAGTGCCTGGGACAATCTTGAAAAAGAGATTATTATGCAGTTTGAGTTTGAAAAACTTGGAATAGCGATAGAACATGAAAATACCGATAAACCTTCTATTAGCCCTGAAGAACTTCTTGACCTTATGATGGGTAAGTTTTTACATCCCTATATCGTACAAAATTTTTCCGACCCAAAAACAGGTCAGTTTAATCGTCAGAATGTTCAATATATTGAACAAAATTTCGACAAACTAAAAGATGACGAGAAAAAGCAATGGCTAAACCTTCAGAGAGCAATTAAAGAAGACCGGATGAATACAAAATATAACACTCTTATTGCGAAAGGATATTATGTTCCATCTGCTCTTGCAAAAAAAATGTATGAAGATGCTACGAAATCAGCAAATGTAAGAAGTATCGGTATTAAATATCAAACCATATCCGACAGCACAATTAAAGTAACGGATGCCGATTTCGAAAAATACTACGAAGATCATAAATATCAGTTTAAACAGGAAGAATCTGTGGATATTGATTATGTTGTTTTTGATGTTCAACCTTCAGCAGCTGACCTTAAAAAAGCCGATGAAGACATCAAAATAGTACATGAGAACTTCTTAAAAACCGAAATTAAAGATGTTGAAAATTATGTTAATGCTAACAGCGACGAAAGATATGACAGCATTTTCTTTAAAAAGAGTACACTCCCATTAACGATAGATTCAATAATGTTTAATGAAAAGCCAGGATACACAACAGCTCCTTATCTTGAAAACAATATTTATTATATTTCAAAACTCGTTCAGGTTCAGCCACGACCTGACTCAATTAAAGCCAGTGTTATCCTGCTGACATATAAAAATGCTCCTGCAGTTGGCGAAAATAGTCCACGTACTGAAGAGCAGGCAAAAGCCACTGCCGACAGTATCTTTACTATTGTTAAAAAAGACGGTAAAGTATTTGGCGAAATGGCAAAAGCAAAATCAGATTTCCCTTCTGCAAAAGAAGATGCTGGTGACCTAAAATGGTTTGCTGATGGAGATGTTAACTATAAATTTTATTTTGATTCATGCCTTCACTACAAAGTTGGTGATATAAGACTTATAAATTCGCCGATGGGTTATATGTTAATTCAGGTTACCGGAAAGAAAGATCTGGTAAAAAAGGTTAAAGTTGCAACAATAAAACGCCAAACTTTACCAAGCAAGGAAACAGATAACGATTACCTTTTAAAGGCCAGCGAATTTGCAGGTTCCTGTCACAATGCCGATGAATTTAAAAAAACTGCCACAGTTAAAGGATATAGCCCTAGAAATGCAACATTTGTCCGTCCAATGGATTTTACCTTACCTGGTCTTGAATCAGCAAGAGAGATTTTAAGATGGGCTTATGATGAAAAAACTAAAAAAGGTGATGTTTCAACTCAGGTATTTGATTTACAAGGAAAATATGTTGTTGCTTTGCTAGTTGAAAAAAGAGAAAAAGGAATTGCAACTCTCGATCAGGTTAAGAAATACATTGAACCACTTGTAAAAAGAGAGAAAAAAGCTGAAATAATAATTAACAAAGTTAATGCTGCTGTAAGTTCTACCAAAGAAATCAATGCTCTTGCTGCCAAACTTAACTCTGTTGTTGATACTGCAACAAACCTTACATTTCAAGCTTACAATTATCCAAAATATGGTCCTGAACCTGAATTGATAGGTACAATATTTACTCTTAAACAGAATGTACTTTCAGGTGCAATAAAAGGCAATATGGCTGTTTATATTGCAACAGTTGACGCATTCAGTCCGGCACCTCCGATTCAGGATGTTAGAGCTGTTAAAGCCCAGTTGGGAAGCTATTTCCAGCAAAGAATAGGAAATGAGGTTTTCACAACATTGAGAGATAAAGCCGAAATAAAAGACAATCGTTTGATATACGGATTCTGATATTAAATTGATAAAATAAAAAAGGCTGGTAGAATTAATCTACCAGCCTTTTTTATTTTTGTTATAACACAAATTGTATTTTTGATTGATTATCGGTTCAAGTCAATTAATCTAAATAAATTCCGACATCTTTTTTACATCCTTCACATTTTAACCCAGAAGCAGTCATCGTGTAAAAATGGTCAACCATATCGGGATTCCATGTTTCGTCAATATCATCAGAATCATAAACAATTCCTTCGAGATTTTTGCTTAAGTAAATTCTTTTGCCTACAGGAACCTTAAGAATTATTTTAACTTTTTGGTTTCTCCATTTATCTGTTTCAGGGATTACAAAATAATTATCCAGTTTAATAACTGAATCCTGTTGAATTATTCTGTATTCAATATTGTCTGCTTTTCTGCTGCTTTCAATCATTGATTTTCCACGTGAAGATTTTACAACAATCATTTCAAATTCTGAGGAATCGGCAGCAACTATTTTAAGTTTAGGATATCCATAATGATATATTTTTCCATTCTGACTGGAAATATGCCAATTATTTAAAACCAGTTTTTCATTATCATCAAGATATACAAGTTTATCTTTAGTATCACTTGCCAAATCTAAATAAACAGTATTTTTTAAAGGTTGAACTATTTTTATTTCTTTTGTTCTTATTGATTTTTCATTGAAGTTTCCATGTATATTAAATGTGACATAAATTCCCAGTAATATACCTGACAACCACAAACTCCCCGCAATCATTGAAACAATCCTGATCCTGTTTTTAATTCCAAAAATCAGTTTTACCCCTGTGTAAATAAACATAAGAACCGGAATACCTATTATTAATGCAATTGAAATTATTGCCAGGTTTACCTGTAGTGTAGATTCAAAAATCATATTCAGAATTGCCGGAAATGAAACTGTTGATATATTCATCCCTGATACCACAACAACATCCTTAGCACCAAAAAGTCCTACCAACAAAGCAATTGATAATGAAATCCCAATAATAACAAAAACAATCCCTACAAAAATCGCTACAGCTTTTGCAAAATAATAAATTATTTCATGTAATACATTTATAAATTCACCTGAGCTGGTTCGACGATTTGCTTTTGCGTAAGAAGCTTTTGCGTCTGACTTCATTTCATGCATTTTTCTTCTGAACTCCCGTGCTTCAGCTCTTGAGCGCCTTTTGGCAGTATGTTTAAAATTTCTAAATCTTTCTTTAATATCTCCAAACTCTTCTTTTACATTCTTTTCTATATCTTCTACTGTATATTTCGACCTTTTCATTTCAAGGCGATCTTCAGTTGATTCAGCTTTAGGAATTATTATCCATAATATTATATAAATAAGTACACTTGAGCCAAATACAAAAACTGACAATATAAATGCAAGCCTGAACCACAAAGGATCCACATTAAAATAATATCCCATTCCTGAACAAACCCCGCCAAAAACTTTATCCTCACCATCACGGTAAAGTCTTCTTTTGCGATGGTAAGAAGTCTGTTCAGTATGATTACCTTCAGCACCTGAATTATCGCTAATATCCTTCGGTTTTCCAAGAATTGCAATAACTTCCTGAACATCTTCTTCAAGAATCACCTGCTTTTTTTCATCTAGCTTTGATTGTAATATTTCAGAAATTCTTGCTTCAATATCCTGAAGAATTTCGTCACCACCCTCAGTTGCGGCAAAATGCTGTTTTAAGCTTTCAAGATAATCATTTAGAATATCATAAGCTCTTTCATCAATATGGAAAAATAATCCACTAATATTGATTGTTACTGTTTTATTCATATCTGTTTTTATTAAATTGTTATTTTATTACTAATTATTTTATTTACTGAGCTTACCAGCTCTTTCCAGGATTCATCAAGTTCCAATAAAAATGTTTTTCCATTTTCAGTAATTGTATAGTATTTTCTTGGAGGTCCCGACTTTGACTCTTCCCATCGGTAATTAAGAAGTCCGTCATTTTTTAGCCGTGTAAGCAACGGATATAAAGTGCCTTCAACAACTATTAGCTTTGCTTCTTTAAGCTTTTCAATTATGTCAGAAGCATATCCGTCATTGTCGGCCAGAACTGACAGAATACAGTATTCCAGTATTCCTTTCCGCATCTGAGCTTTTGAATTTTCAATGTCCATAATAAACGATATTAAATAATTTTCGACAAAGATAATACAAAAAATAGTACTATGCAATACATGGTACTAAATTTTTTTTACTACCATGTATAATTTTAGTTTTTCTGTCTGGTAGGCTTATAAATATTTAATTTATTAATTGATAGATTGTCATTATATTTTTTATTTTTACATCAATGATGACATTTTTATATTAACAAAAAATTTTTTGTATGGAAAATTCTTCTGAAACAGTTAAAGCAAAGAAAAACAAGAAGTTTTTCTCAGGAAAAGACATTACCATAATTATTGTTATCGGAATATTATTAATCGCTTTAGTAATATTATACTTAGCCAAGCAGTCCGAAATAAGTAAAATAAATAAGGCTCATGAGGAGGAAATGATATCAATAAATGATAAAGCTGTTGAAACGATAAACAAAAATAACATTCTATATATTGAAAATATTACAAGGGTTTTTTCATGGGTTGTGAGGGCAGAAATTCAGAGGCAAAACATTGAGCACCTTGATATGATGATGACAGAGCTTGTTAAGGTAAAGGATTTCAAACAAATAGTGATTCTTTCTTCTGAGGGGAACGTGATTCTTTCCACTGACAAAAAATTTCAAGGTCGTGGATTTCCAAAAATAGTATATGATATTATTAAAACTGATATTGCTAAAACGTCTGTTCAGGATAACGGCGAAATATTGTCTGTTTCTCCTGTTTTTGGACTTGATAAAAGAATTGGCTCTTTAATCATTACCTTTGCTCCGGAAAAAGTGAATTTTGCAATTAAAACAAACCAACAAATAAAATAAAATGGTCGGCAAAAATAAATTTCTGATGCTGATGGCAATTATTTGCCTGATGTTTTCATGCGGAAATAAAAAAACAACTAAGGAAGAAAGAGTTGATTTTACAATAAAAGGTAAACTTAAAAACACCAGGGCTGATATTATCAAATTTGAGTACTTAAAAATTGACAGCCTTAAAAAGATTGATTCTGCCAGAATAAACGACAATGGAGAATTTGAATTTAAATATAAACCCGATGCAATTGGGTTTTATCTGATTAAAACTTCTGTTGATAATTTTATTATGCTTTTAGCTGATAAAGGAGAAGATATTTTAATAACCGGCGATATTAAGCAACTTGCCAGTAATTATTCAGTTTCAGGGTCAAAAGGTTCAGAATTACTATTCGAATTAAATAAACATCTGCGATACAATTATAAAAAAGTTGACTCACTCAAAAATATTCTTGACAAAGGATATAATGATAATAATTATTCCATTCTGAA
>CAZELC010000141.1:0-7437 GCA_964512865.1 uncultured Bacteroidales bacterium | reverse complement strand
CCGGTTCAGTTAGTGCTTCCACAATTTTTTTATCAAGTTCGGTTTCGCCACCAACAACTTCAAATATCACTTCTTTGCCGAGTTCGGCAGAAAGGTCTCTTACAAGTCTTTGATATCTTGTTTGAAGCGTATTTATCGGGATTAATGAAATTTTAAAAGCATTATCTCTAAGCTGTCTGGTAATTTTAGTGGTACTTTCCGAAATTGTAATCAGTTCAGGGTTGTTAAGGTTGGTAGCAAGCATGCTTAACCTCGATTGAATTGTTATCATTTCGCTAATCAGTTTCAGCATTTCATCTATTTTTTCTGATGCTACTCTGATACTTGAAATAGTTGTGTCTTTTATTGATTTGCTAAACTGTTCATTATTAATATTTTGTTCTTCTTTCTCAATAAATATCGGCTTTTCATCAGTAATAAAACAATCAAAACGGTTTGAGCCGATTATTTCTTTTTTTGAAGTAATTGTATTGCATAAATCATTAAATTCATTGTTGTTAAAGAGGTTTTCTTTGCTTATCAGTTTTATTTCCAGTTTGCAATCATCTTCAACAAACATAAAAACGTCTTTGATATCATTTTCACTTTCTTTTGTAGAAAGCAAAATCTCCCACCAGGCATAACATGCTGAAATAGAATAATTGTCAAGGCCGGGGATTTTTTCCAAATGAGCCAATGTCAGATTTTTCCCAAGGTCTGACAGTTCATCAAGCAGATAAAGAGGGTTTGTACCATTATCGAAAATATGCTCATCGGGAATAAAGCTTATATAATATGTTTTATATACTTCAGAATCAATGTCTTCAATCGGAGAATTTAAATTGTTAAGTTGATTATTTGTTACTGTATTGTTATCAGCAATTTTTGTCAATTCAACAATCCTGTGCATCAGGTTGTTAAAACTATTCTTATTGCTGTCATCAAGTTGGTCATTTTTCAAAAGCAGATTTTTAAGAACGTCAACAGATTCAAGAGTAAGGTCAAAAAGTTCTTTCGACATTTTCAAGCTGCCGTTTTTAACAAAGTCGTAAATTGTTTCAAGGTCGTGAGTGAAGCGGCTAATATTATCATAGCCGAACATTGCTCCGTTACCTTTAAGCGAGTGCATAATTCTGAAAATAAGAGAAATCTGCTCTTTCTCTTCAGGGTTTTTCTCAAGCGAAAGCAAAGCTGACTCAAGCTGGTTTATCAGTTCTGCTGCTTCTTCTTTGAATTTTTCGATAAATTCTTCCATTACCTGAGAAATCTGTTAATTGTTGTCAAAAATTTCTGCGGATCAAAAGGAACAGGTATCCAAGCGGATGAACCTGCTTCTTTAGCTTCCTTAACTTTATCATTATCAGCGGCTCCAGAAATAAAAATAATCGGAATCCCTTTCAGTCTTTCTTCTGCTCTAATCATTTTCGTCATTTCAATTCCATCCATTTCTGGCATATAAAGATCAGTAATAACCAAGTCAAAATGTTTGTCAGCCAGTAATTTAAGCGCCTCCCTTCCATTGACAACCGATTGAGTTGCGTACCCTTTGTTTTGAAGTGATTTACATAAAATAAAATTTGTAGTATCAGAATCGTTAACTACAAGTATATTTTTTTGCATATTTTATCCTATTTCTACATTTTTGATTAAGGCAATTGATTTTGGTATTACTGATAATTCTTAAATCATAAATCTCAAATAATTTCATAAACTCAATTCCCTGTTCTGATTAGTTTGTTTACAACCTTTACAAGATTTTCCGGATTGAATGGCTTTGTTATCCAAGCTGTTGCACCTGCTTCTTTTGCATCATTTTTAATTATCAGTTGTGATTCGGTTGTAAGAACAACAATGGGAATTCGTTTATAAATTTCTAATTTTCTTACTTTGGTAGTCAGCTGTATACCATTCATCCTTTCCATGTGGAGGTCGGTAATAAGCAAGTCAATACTGCGACCATCAAATAAATTCAATGCGTTGTCGCCATCATCGCTGGTAAGCACATCAAATCCTGCAGATTTTAAGGTATGAGATACCAGTTCCCTAATACTAACTGAGTCATCCACAAATAAAATGGTTTGTTTCATGATATATTTGCAATTTTTAAGTCCACATTTTCGAATACTTCAGAAAGTTTGATCCCGGCATTTCTTAAAATGTTTTCTGAAGATGAGGCTATTTCTAAATCAAATTTAAGATTTTTTCCAACACTTTTCACCGTTTTCTCTATTGAAATCAACAATTGGATGAAGGGAAGATCAATGTTTTTTATATCAGCAAGTTTTATTAAAAACTCATTATGTATATTCAGAAAAGAAATAAAAAGATTATAAAACTCTTCCTCATTTCTGATTGTAGCTTCACCCTCAACAACTATACTCACAGATTTATTGTCAGAGTTGTTATTTTCTGTGTAAATGATATTTGAACTAACCATACAGGTGTTAATACTTATATAAATCAGGATAATTATACGCAAAGTAAGGAAAAAAAATGCCGCATTGCAATAAAAAAAAATAATTTTTCAAAAACTTATTAAGAAAATTTTAATTAAATTTTATTTGCCTCAGACAGACTTAAATTACGGTAAAATTCGACATAGTTATATTTATGCATATTTGATGGTCAAAGCATAAGTTCAAAATTGAAAAAGCTTAATATTTATTTTAGCTAAAAAGCCCGAAATTTCTATATAAATGGCATTAAAATGTTAATCAGTGATACTGTATTGAGTAAAGACGAAAGTGAAATTGTTCCTTCATTTTTATAGAATTTAAAAGTTATCAACATAATTATATTATTAATTATTTGGGGAAAAAGTTAATTACATTATTCGTGATATTATTTTAGCAGAAGCAATTAAACCAAATCATTATGAAAATAATAACGAAAATACTTCAGGTTTTTGTAGTATTATTTTTTATATCCACTAGTTTGTTTTCCCAGGAGAACAAATGGGATTTTGAAAGAATAGAAGACAATTCTTTCCTGCTGGAAGAAGCTTACAATCAGGAACCTGGAGTAATTCAACATATTTCTGCTTTTCAATATATGAGGGATAAAACATGGCTTTATACCTTTACCGAAGAATGGCCGGTACCGGGACAGAAACATCAGCTTTCAGTTACAATTCCTGTATTAGGACAAAATATTACTGCTTTGGGAGATATTCTTCTAAACTACCGCTATCAGGCAGTTTTTACCGACAGATTAGCATTTTCGCCACGTTTTTCATTATCATTGCCGTCAGGAAAATATCAGAATGAGATGGGGACTGGAGTTTTGGGTTATCAGGTTAACCTTCCGTTAAGCTTTATTTGTTCAAGAAAAATAGTTACACATTATAATCTTGGTGCCACATTTTTTCCTAATGCAAAGGATACAAGTGCATTTCGTTCGTCAGTCACAAATATTAATTATGGTGCAAGTTTTATCTGGTTAATAATACCAACTTTCAATTTTATGTTTGAAGTGGCTGGAAATACTTCCTTAACCAAGCCCGAAAATTCTTCTCAGGTTATCAGTAATTCGCTTCTGATAAATCCCGGTTTTCGCTACGCAATTAACTTTAAATGTGGTTTGCAGGTTGTCCCGGGTATTTCAGTGCCTATCGGAGTCGGACCATCAAATGGGGAAATTGGTATATTTGGCTATTTGTCGTTTGAACACGTTTTGTGGAAACCTAAAAAGTAGCCGCGCATTAAAGTAGCTTCCGTATTGTATTATGTTTTACTTAATCAGTAATCAGTAATTAGTATCCAGTAATCAGTATGTTAATCAGTAGTTGTTAATGATTAAAATAGTATTGGCATTATTCCTAAGTTTTAGAACTTACTTAGATTGATTTTGCTTTTTGAATTGTTAATAATAGAATCGTATACGTGATAAATTGTTAACTAACTACAAGTTATTGTGGTTTCTTTCCCAAATACAAATACTGGCTGGTTATTCCGATTAAATTGGAGTTTTCACATGTGTTACGCATTGCTTTTATCAGCTTTTCTTTTTCATTTTGAGTATATCCGTCTTTCAGTCTTATTGATAAAAATTGTCCAATTCCTTCAATGTTTCTGATCCGTTCTGTATTGAAGCCTTGTTTTTCCATAAGTCTTATACCTTCAGATGGCCAACATCTATATTGATCAATAGGAATACCTTTAAATACAACATTTGTGATACAACTATTTTGCATTGAGTTTATATAATCCTGGTCAGAAAGCATTTCGGCATTACTTTCCATCAGCGGGTTTAGTTTAGGATATGGGCTCATGAATACACTAAAAATGTACCCTCTTGGTTTTAAAATCCTATACGCATGCTTAACAGCTAGTTCTCTTTCTTTTTCGTTGGTGAGATGATAAAGTGGACCCATAAGCAAAACTGCATCGGCTGTGTTGCTTTTAATCCAATTTAATTGTGTAGCACATGCTTTCTTTGAAAAAAGAACTTGGGTTCCATAATTACCATTAATCCTAGTTTTATATAAATTTAATGAACGCTCTGATAAATCAATAGCTCCAACATCACAATTTCTTGAAAGCAGGAATTCGGAATATCTTCCTGGACCTGCTCCGATATCAATAACTACAGAACCTTCTGTAATATACTCAGTTAACAATTCACTAACAAGCGAAAATTCAGCTTCGCCCATCACCGATTCTTCCAGTCTTTTGTATTCATCTTCAGCTCCATTATCGTATGCAAAAGCAATTATTTCTTGTTCAGTCATTACTCATCAATTGTATTTTTGTTTAGTATTGGCACAATCAAAGCCTTTCCTGAATAAGGTATAGATTGTAATTCACTTTCGTAAATTTCTTTTAAAAAAGCCGAATCCCAGGGCTTAACCGGTTCACATGGTTTAATAAGTTTTCCATTTTTCACAAAAACGAAATCATCGCCATACAAAAAAGCAATATTGGGATCATGCAAAACTGTAACTACAGTTAATTTGTTTACAGTCAATTCTTTCAATAAGGATAACAGTTTTATCTGATTACAAAAATCAAGATGTGTTGTTGGTTCATCAAGTAAAAGTATTTCTGGTTCCTGTGCAAGCACTCTTGCTATCATTACCAGTTGTTGTTCACCGCCGGAAAGATCAGTATAAATTCTGTCTTTTAAATGAATGATGCCGGTTTTTTTTATCGCATTAACAGCAGCTTCAATATCTTTTTCTTTAGGGACTAAATTTACAAACCCCGAGCGCCCCGTAATAACAACTTGTTCAACTGTAAAAGGGAAAACAGGCTTATGCTTTTGCCCAAGGAATCCGAACAATTTAGCACGGTTGCGAAGATTGATAGTTTTTAATTCTCTGTCATTAATTTGTATTTGACCATTCTTATATGGTATCAGCCCTGCTAATATCCTTAAAAGGGAAGATTTTCCGCTTCCGTTTTTTCCTAAGATAACAGTAAGTTTGGACGCTTCAATATCAATAGATGCATCAGTTAATACCAAATTATCTGAATACGAAAACGAAAGATTGTTGATTGAGATAGCTGTTTCTAGTTTTCCCATCCGATATTTGTTTTTTTAATTAAATAAAGGAAAATCGGAGCTCCAATCAGCATTGTAAATACTCCTATTGGAATTTCGAAGTTTGCAATTGTTCTCGAAAAATCATCTATTATCAGCAAAAAGGTGCCTCCGAAAATAAAATTCAATGGTAATGCCTGTCTGTTGTCAGGCCCAACCATCATACGCACCATGTGAGGAACAATTAGTCCATACATCCCAATAATTCCTGCAACAGAGACAGCTGCAGAAGCAGAAAATGTTGCTGCAGTAAGAACAATAATTTTAGCCCTTTCTGGATTAACTCCGGAAGTTTTTGCTTCTTCATCACCAAGCGCTAGTACATTCAACTTCCACCGCATTAAATACAGAATTGCAAGACCTGCTAAAATAGGAATATAAGATGATTTTAATGATTGCCAGCTTGCATTGTGCATATTTCCCATTGTCCAGTGAACAATAGATTGCAATTTGAATGGGTCGCTTAAAAACTGTATCACTGTTAAAAGCGCAGTGAATATTCCCGTAACAATAACTCCAGATAGTATGAGTGAGACAATAGAAACATTTTTATGTTTTCTGGCAGCGATATAGCTCATGCCCACAGCGATCAACCCGAAAACAAATGCCAAGAGCTGCACTGAGAAAAAAGAATAAGCAAGGGCAAGTGCAGCCCCGAATGCCGCTCCTGATGACAAACCAAGAATATAAGGTGAAACGAGTGGGTTTCTGAAAATAGCCTGCAGGCTGTTACCAGATACCGATAATGCGCCACCAACTAAAAATGCGATCAAAATTCTTGGTAAACGAACATCTGTTATTATTGAAAATATTACTGAATTATCAGGGGAGGTGAGTTCGTTGCTATTATTGATTAGTAGTGAAAAATAATGGATTAAACTATTAAAAGTGACTAATTCTGAAGGCCCAACAAAAAGAGAGGCAATCAATACCGGCAATGGCAAACAATACAAAATTATTTTCAAAACGTTTTTTTTCATCACCTGTTTTTTATCTTTTTTTACCATAAAGGTGATAAATCATCTGCTGTTTTTCTTTTTCGAGATCGTAATTTTTGTAATTATCAGGATAACACCATGTCGAAAGAAGTTTAACAGCAAATTGAAATTTCAATGTCCAAAGGTCGCAATAGAATACTGAAGGTAACTCAAAAACTTTCTTTTCCTTTATTGCTTTAATGTTGCCCCATCCCGAAAGCTTAATGATGTCATCCGGGTCTTTGTTCGCATTATTCCACATCACAATAATTTCAGGGTTCCAGTCGATGATTTTTTCTATATTTACAACCAGATGCTCTTCAGTAGAATTGCAAACATTTTTTGCACCTGCAAAAGTGATAAGCTCATTTACAGTGCTGTTTGTTCCACTGGTCTCAAGCGGGCCCTGCGACCACATAAAATATACATTTTTCTTTTCCTTTATTAAATTTTCATGAGTTTTGTCTATTTTTTCGAGTTCTTCTTTAGTATATCTTATTAGTGAGTCAGCCCGTTTTTCCTTACCTGTTATTTTTCCGAAATCAATAATTTCTTTATAAACGTCATTGGTGCTTTTCAACATGACACCATACACTTTTATTCCTTTTGATTCTAGTGATTGAATTGACTCTACCTGCGATGACCACATAATTACCAGATCCGGTTTTAATGCAATTACACTTTCAATATTTACAAAGTCCCAATTGCCGGGTGCAGGTATTTTTTTATTTTTTATTCTTGTGTCAAGCTCTGCATATTGTGATACAATATTTTCATCATATACGTTAGATGAAATTCCAACAATTTTATCTGCTGCACCAAGCATGTAAATCCCGGAAAGTGCACTTTCAATAAGGCAAACAATTCGTTGTGCCGGTTTGTCAAAAGTAATATCCTTACCTCTGAAATCTGTTACAATGATATTGTTGCAGTTTTTTTC
>CAZELC010000140.1:0-7467 GCA_964512865.1 uncultured Bacteroidales bacterium | reverse complement strand
CCATGAAGATGAGTATTAAAAGTTAATTATTGTTAAATCAATTAAAAATGAATTATAACAGTGCAGGCAATTTTGCTTGCATTTTGTTTTTTTTTAAATTTGCATTATCAGGTTGTTCATGATAGTTTTATGAAAACCTTCTTTAAACAAATATTCTAAATGGAAAATTTCATCGTTTCTGCAAGAAAATACCGCCCGCAAACTTTTGATACAGTTATTGGTCAGAGGTCGATAACAAATACACTTAAAAATGCTATTAAAAATCAACAGCTGGCACAGGCATTTCTTTTCTGTGGACCACGAGGAGTCGGTAAAACTACTTGCGCAAGAATACTTGCTAAAACCATAAACTGTGAGAATCTGGATGAAAACATGGAACCCTGCGATAAATGCACTTCATGTGTTTCATTTAATCAAACAACCTCTTTTAATATACATGAACTTGACGCAGCATCAAATAACTCGGTGGATGATATCAGAAACCTCGTTGAGCAGGTTAGAATACCACCACAATATGGAAAGTATAAAGTATATATTATTGATGAGGTTCACATGCTTTCCGCAAGTGCTTTCAACGCTTTTTTGAAAACTCTTGAAGAGCCGCCGGCTTATGCTAAATTTATACTTGCCACCACTGAAAAACATAAAATATTACCAACAATACTTTCGCGTTGTCAGGTATTTGATTTTAAAAGAATAACTGTTGATGATATTGCTAAACATCTTGATTTTGTGGCAAAAAAAGAAGGTGTTGACGCCGATTATGAAGCTTTATTTGTTATAGCACAAAAAGCTGACGGAGCATTACGGGATGCACTTTCAGTTTTCGATCAATTGGTGAGTTCTTCAGGTAAAACATTGTCGTACAATAATGTGATTGAAAACCTGAATATACTCGACTATGAGTATTATTTCAAAACAACCGACCTTATTCTTAACTCGGATGTTTCAGGATTACTTTTACTTATTGATGAAGTTATTGAAAATGGTTTCGATGGGCAACACTTTCTTAATGGATTTACTTCTCACTTAAGAAATATAATGGTTTGCAAAGATGCTTCAACATTAAAACTGCTTGAAGTCAGCGATAATGTGAAAGCAAAATACAGAGATCAGGCTGAAAGGTGCGAGCAGGCATTTCTCTACAAATCAATTGACCAACTGAATAATTGCGATCTTAATTATAAATCAGCAGGTAATAAAAGGCTTCATATAGAAATCTGTTTAATAAAACTTTGTGAGAACCTTTCTAACACAACCATTGATAATGATGTAATAAAAAAAAAACCTGAAATAACACCTGCTTCAAATTCTAATTTAACGTACACAACTGCCAAACAGGATATTCCGCGACAAACACAGAAATCTGTACTTTCTAAATCTGATATGCCATCTATTTCAAAATTGGCATCATATAATAATGCATCAGAAAATAATGCAAATGTCCACGAACCTGATGCAAGCCAAATAAATTTAGAGAATAAACCATTTACTCAGGAAGAGCTGGAAGCAGTCTGGAATGAATATTCAAAAAGCATTGAAAATAATTCGGTATCACTATATACAACACTTGTAAAAAATAAACCGCTTCTTAAAGATAAAAACATTATTCAGTTTTTGGTTGATAATAAAGTTCAAATTGATATTATTACTGAAAACAAAATGGAGTTTTTACAATTTCTGAAAAAAAGACTTAGAAATGCCGATATTCAGCTTGAACTTGTCGTTACCGAAGTTGAAGAAAAAACTTATGTAACTCCTGAAGAGAAATTTAATAAAATGGCAGAGAAAAATCCGGAGCTTATCAACCTTAAAAAAAATCTTGATCTGGAAATTGACTTTATGTAAAGGTTTTGTCAATCATTTTTATTATTTCTTACAATTTTAATTTATCATTGAAATATTTTTACCTCAATTTAATGGCAGTTGCGTAATATTTCAATAAAAACCTTACCGGTTAAGGAGAAATAGAAACGAAAAGCTATAAATGTTTATTAATATTTTATTTGCACAAACCCCAAATAATAACTTATACCATCTTTCTCATTTTCATAAGTAATAAAACAGATTCAATCATTTCTTCGGTACTAAGTTTTGCGCAATTCATAACAAGATGATAAAAAAGGCTGTCGTGCTTTTTTCCGGTAAAACATTCCACAAAATGATTTCTTGCCGTATCAACATCGTGAATTATTGTTTTCGCTTTTATTTTTGAGATACTGCATTTTTCCGCCATTTTTTCTATTCTCCATTCTTCGGGTGCGGTTAATTTAATATGTAATGCATCGGGATAATCTTTTAAAATTGCTCCGCCGCCTCTGCCGACAATAATAACATTTCCTTTGTCGGCATAAGTTTTAATAACGCTTTTAATGGTATTCTTCATCTTTAGGCTGCTTACGTAATCGTTTGAGAAGCCCATTATTACATTTTCAAAAATGTTTTTGTTCGTAGAGCTGATTATATTGTCGACACTGCCGGGCTGAAGTTTATGTTTTGCTGCAGCATTCTCTATTATTTCTTTGCTTATCCAGTTCCAGGCCGGTAAGTTTTTACCCTTTAAATATTTATTAATTGCTTTTGCAAGTTTTTCTGCAAAATCAACCGCATTACATCCATGTTCACGGCGGATTGTAATTATCGGGCTGATGGCAGGTGCTTTATTAATCACGACCTGTCCTTTTAGGTATTGCATTAATAAATCTTCCATAATATTTTGTATTATATGTGTAAAACAAATTTAACCTATTATTTCCCTAAATGAAAGGAATTTCAATAAAAGTTAATGAGTTTTAACAAAGAAATTGTAATTTTGCCCTCTTAAATGAAAATTATTTTTTATTATTAATAAAGTTAAATTCTATTTAAAAATGAGAAAATTCAGTATCAGTATCTTAAGCTTCGCTATGCTGTTCTGTATTGTCACTCTGGGATATGGCCAGAAAGGTATCTCTAATCCAAAAGATACTATTCCTGTTGATCCGAATGTGATAATCGGAAAGCTTGACAACGGATTAACATATTATATCCGTAAAAACAAAAAACCTGAAAATCGTGTTGAACTTCGTTTAGCTGTTAATGCAGGTTCAATTCTTGAAAACCCAAGTCAGCTTGGTCTTGCGCATTTTACTGAACACATGTGCTTTAACGGAACAAAAACATTTCCTAACAATCAAATGATTGATTATCTTCAGAAATTTGGAATTACTTTCGGTGGAGATATTAACGCTTATACCGGTTTTGATGAAACAGTTTACATGCTTAAAATTCCTACCGATAATAAAGAACTTTATGAAAAAGGATTTCAGATAATTGAAGACTGGGCTCATAATGTTACTATGGATAGTAAAGAGATTGACAAAGAAAGAGGTGTTATTACTGAAGAATGGAGACTTGGTTTAGGTGCAGATGATCGCATGCGTAAAGAATATTTTCCGGTTATCTTTAAAAACTCACGTTATGCTGACCGTCTGCCAATCGGAGATATAAATGTTATTAAGAATTTCCCTTATGATACTTTAAGAAGCTTTTACAAATCATGGTATCGCCCTAATTTACAGGCAGTAGCCGTTGTTGGTGATATTGACGTAAAAGAAGTGGAAGCTAAAATAAAACAAATGTTTGGTGGAATACAAAATCCTGCAAACGCACGTCCGAGAGTTATTTATGAAGTTCCTGACAATAAAGAACCTTTGATCAGTATTTGTAAAGATAAAGAAGCTACAAATTCCATGGTGCTTGTTTTATACAAACACAAAGCAAAAAAAATAATCACCGTTGAGGATTATAAACATTATCTTGAAGCTCAACTTTATAATGAAATGCTTTCTGCAAGGTTTAAAGAAATAACTGATAAATCGGATGCTCCTTTTATTCAGGCAGGTAATGATTATTCAAACTTCCTGGCAAGAACAACTGATGCTTATGAGCTTTATGCTGTGCCAAAGGAAAACCAAATTGAAAGATCACTGGAAGTTCTTCTTACCGAAAATGAAAGAGTAAAACAGTTTGGTTTTACCGCTACTGAGCTTGAACGATTTAAAGAACAGATGCTTTCTGACCTTGAAAAAGCTTCTAAAGAATTTGACAAAACAGAATCATCTAAACTTGTTAATGAATATGTAGCTAACTTCTTACAGAAAGAACCTATACCCGGTGCTAAAAATGAATACAAACTTGCAAAGAAACTCCTTCCTGAAATTAAATTGGAAGACATCAACATCCTTGGCAAAACATGGATAACCGATGATAATATAGCAATTGTTGTAACTTCTCCTGATAGGGAAGGAATTAAAATACCTACCGAAGCAGCATTGAAAGATATCATTGCAAAATCAAAAACTCTTAAACTTACAGCTTATGTTGACAATTTCAAAGCTGAGCCTCTTGTTAAGGAAGATCTTAAAGGAAGCAAAGTTGTAAAAAGAGTTGACAATAAAGAATTAGGTTATACCGAGCTTACTTTTGGCAATGGCGTTCAGGCGATAATTAAAAAAACCGATTTCAAAAACGACGAAATAATGGTTTCTGCATATAGCTTAGGTGGAACTTCTTTATATCCCGACAATGAATTTGTTTCTGCTTTCTTCGCAAGCAGCGTGATTAATGAAAGCGGTGTTGGTAATTTCGACAATACAGAACTTGAAAAGAAATTAAAAGGAAAAGTTGTTGAAATGAGCCCTTATATTGATGATCTTAAAGAAGGATTCCAAGGAAAATGTTCACCTAAGGATTTCGAAACACTTTTACAGTTAACTTATTTGTACTGCAATGCTCCAAGGAAAGATACTGCTGCTTTTGGAGCTTTTATGTCGAAAATGAAAACACAGTTAAAGTTTATCGGTGCAAACCCTGTTTATGCTTTTATTGACACTTTATACAAATCTGCTACATCAAACAGCCCGCGTTCTGTTGTTATTCCAAGTACAAAACAAATGAACCAGGTTAATCTTGATGTTCTTTTTAAAATTTATTCCGAAAGATTCAGCAACGCTGCTGATATGAAATTCTTTATTGTTGGAAATATTGATGCAGATACGTTAACTCCGATGCTTGAAAAATATCTTGGAAGTTTACCCGGAACAGGAAAAGCTGAAACATGGCAGGATAAGAGTGTTAAATTCCCTGCAGGAATTACTGATATAACAGTTAAAAAAGGAACCGACCCAAAAAGTATGGTAGGAATCATACTTGATGAAAAATTCGAATGGAATGATAAGAACCGTATTGTTATGAGGATGGCAAAAGAAATTATTTCGATAAGACTTATTGAAGTAATTCGTGAAGAACTCAGCGGTGTTTATTCACCACAGGTACAGCTTCAGTTTGAACAATATCCAAATCCTGAATTTACATTACTTATTATGTTTGGTTGCTCTCCTAAAAACACAGGAAAGTTAACAAAGGCATGCTTTGGAATATTTAAAAGTTTAAGAGACAAAGGTCCTTTGGAAGTTGACCTTAACAAAGCAAAAGAAGCACTTATCCGCGAAAGAGAAGTTGATATGAAAACCAATAAGTTCTGGATGAACCGTTTGGAATCTTTATATTATAACAAGGATGGCGTAAATCTTATAACAGATTACAACAGTAAGGTAAATGCAATAACAATAAAAGATATTCAGGACTTTGCAACAAAATATCTACTGAAAGATCATTATTTGAGAGTTGTATTAAATCCTGCCGGAAAGCCTGCAAAGAAGAAATAGTGCTTATAAAAAGCCCAAAACAAAAAAGCCCACGATTTTAATCGTGGGCTTTTTGTTTTGACAAAGGTTGTAATTTTTGCAATCTTTGTTTTCTCAATGCTTTATCAGCATGATTAAGCTACTCTGGTCTTTCTTGGTCGATGTTTCCTTTCGCTGGTTCTTGTCCCACCGATTTTTTCATATTCAATACTGTTTTTGCCATATTTGCCGGCAACTGTATTGAATATTCTTGATGACAAATCCTTTAATTCTGCTTCTTTTTTAAGAAGCTCATTATGAATGCCATCAATCTCGGAAAGCATTTCATTATACTTAGCGAGAAGTGATTCAGTTTCTTCAATTGACAAACTGAATGCGGAAACTGTCAAACCATCTCCAAGATCAAGACCTGATGAAATCGACTGCATTCCGGCATATCGTTTTCTCGCGTTGGTTATAACCAACGACGTCTTTTTAACTCTTGACATAATTTTTGAGTTTTTGGTTAATACTTTATTGAATTATTTGTTAAATCCTTTATTATAGTTAAACTATTAATAAAGAATATCTTTAATTTATTATAATTAATCAGCAAATTTTTAAATTCAGAGCCTGTTATAAATATCTCATCTTTGATTTATTCAATTTCAATGAATAAATATTGAAATTCATCCTTGCTATATTTATTATGATTGATGCCAATAAATATCTCATCTTTGATTATTTAATTTCAATGAACAAATATTAAAATTCATCCTTGCTATATTTATTATGATTGATGCTAATAATTATTACATCTTTGGTTTATTTAAATTCAATGAACAAATTAATAATTTCAAAACCTTTATTAAATATCACACACTTAAATTCTAAAAGAGGAAAGCTCAAATTAAAATATTCAGTTGTGCTTTTATATAGTCAATGACAAATAAAATATATTATCCGATATATTTTTTGGAGACAATCTCCGAATCATTGTTTTATTTCCTGAAATAAAACCCGGACACTCATGATTTAAAATATTGTAATGCCGGGAAATATTTCAGGTTAAAACATCAGAAAAACATGAAAAGAACATTTATAAATCATCACGCAAATAAAAAAATAACATGAATAAGCTCAAAGCTTAATCCTGAAATTAGCAATTACATGTGTTTTTGGATTAACATCAGTCGGCCAACCGATGTTAACTGCACATAGCAGTGATGTTTATAATTGCAAATATAAGTAATGAAAAAATAATTTCCAAAAAAAAACATAAAAAAAAGTTATATAAGCTTAAAAAATATAAATTTGAAGAAGGTAAGAACAGGTTATACATCTATATAAAACTTTGAAAATATAAGATATGAAAAAAACAATCACCTTATTTAGTCTTTTATTAATTGTGTTTATTTCGTCAGCACAGGATAAAATAGAAAAAGAAACCTCTGCAATTGTAGAGGAAGGAAAAATGCTTTATAAGTCAGAAATGGCTTCATGGTACGGTACAGATATTTTTATGGAAAAACTAAAGGATAAAACAGAAAATATCGGAGGTTATTTTTCATATACCGAAAACAATTCGGCAAAATGCATTTTTTTCGGAAAAGGCGACAATCCAAAAGTTATAGGAACTATTATATTTGACAGCACTTATAGTACTAAAACAGCTGAAGTTAATCAGACAGAAAGAGCATTTACTGAATATGAAGAAGCACTCTATACAATTCGTAAAAAAGCTTTGAATATTATTAATACAGATACTATCAATTTACTTATTGAACTGGCTGAAGAATGC
>CAZELC010000139.1:0-7491 GCA_964512865.1 uncultured Bacteroidales bacterium | reverse complement strand
CCGGTATGGCTGCTGTAAATACAATTTACATGGCTCTGCTTAATCCCGGCGACCATATTATTAGTACTGACGCTATTTATGGTCCATCTCGCAGTTTAATGGAAAATCATTATTCAAAATACGGCATTGAATCAACCTATATTAACAGTAGCAGTATTGATAATATCATCAAAGCTTTAAAACCAAATACAAAGCTTTTATACATTGAAACTCCGGCAAACCCCACATTGGAAATTACAGATTTGGCAGCGTGCTCAGAAATCGCAAAACTTCATAATTTGATTTTGGTGGTTGACAATACTTTCTGCAGTCCGTTTTTGCAAAAACCACTTGATTTTGGTGCCGACATTGTATTTCATTCAATGACTAAATTCATTAACGGTCATGCAGATATCGTTGCAGGTATGATTGTTACGAAGAGAAAAGAACTATTTGAAAAATTAAGAAGCATGATGGTAATTTCAGGATGCAATATGGATCCTCATCAGGCATACATGGTTTTACGCGGTGTTAAAACATTGAGTTTAAGAATAGAAAGAGCGCAGGAAAATGCGTTAAAAGTAGCACAGTTCCTTGAAAACAATGAAAAAGTATCATGGGTTAAATTCCCAGGATTAGATTCCCATCCGCAACATAAACTATCTGAAAATCAAATGAATGGTTATGGTGCAATTATAAGTTTCGGACTAAAAGGTGGTTTTGAGCCCGCAAGAGTTTTATTAAATAATGTCAGACTTGCCTCGCTTGCCGTTTCTCTTGGAGGAGTGGAAACATTAATTCAACATCCGGCATCAATGACACATTCAAAAGTTTCTAAAGAAGGTAAAATAAAAGCAGGAATCACAGATGATTTAATAAGGCTTTCTGTTGGTATTGAAGATGTTGATGATATTTTAGCTGATTTGAGTTCTGCAATTGACAAAATTGAGTTTTATAATCATGGATGATTATTTTAAATTACTATCTGAAGATGTCAGATTTATAGAGGGTTTAAAAGCCTGTATTAATTGTGGCACTTGCACGGCAATCTGTCCTGCAGCCGAATTTTATGATTATGATCCAAGAGAAATAGTAAATATTGTTCAGACAAAAGATAATCTACAAATAGAAAAATTACTTAAAAGTAACACAATATGGTATTGCGGTGAGTGTCTTTCTTGTAAAACAAGATGCCCAAGAAACAACACACCCGGTTTTATTATTATGGCTTTGCGTTCATTATCACAGGATCTCGGTTTATTTACTGAAAGCGAAAAAGGTCGACAACAACTTGCAATTAAACGCACTGTTGGAGAATGTATTTTAAAAAGAGGTTACTGCATGTTTGTTGATGATATTTCTCTAGAAATGCATCCTGAACAAGGAACTGTTTGGGAATGGGTAAGAAAAAATCCTCAAAAAGTTTATGAAAGACTAGGCGGAAATTATAATGGAGAAACAGGATTATTGAAAAAAAACTCACCGGAAACTCTCGCTGAACTTAAAAACATTTTTGATGTCACAGGTGGCACTGAAAGATTTGAAAAAGTTGAGAAATATTCAAAAATAAAGGCCGAAGAACTCGGAATAGAAATTAATGACAGTCAGGATTGTGAATATTTTAAATATACTTTTTCCAATATAAATATTAAAGAGCAGTAAATTTCTTTTTAAATTAAAATGAAAGTTAGAACACCATAGCTTAATTATACAAAGATTAAACTAATGCAATGCATTCTGAAACATATCGGATTACAAATTAATGAAAACGACATCCCTTTTTACACAGAAGTATTAAACTGTAAAAGAGATAAGTCATTCATATTAAACAATTATGAAGCTAATGCAATTTTTAATATTGATAAACCCGTAAAAGTTATTTATTTTAAACTTGATGAGCTTAAACTTGAACTGTTTTTGACTGGAGAAAAGAACCCAAATTCATTCAATCATATCTGCATTCAAACTGATAAAGCAGAAGAAATTGCTAATAATGCCATTGCTAAAGGTTTTAAAATCTATACACATTTTAAAAATGATATACCGACTTACTTTATTGCAGACCATAACAATAATATATTTGAAATAAAGAAAGGCGATAACGTAATATGAAAAAGAAATTAAATTGCAGTAATAATAAAGGCAATATCCAATTACCTGTTATTAATGATGTAAAATGTATAAGTTGTGATAAATGCCTGATTGCTTGCCCTAATGGCGTAATAATTAAAGCATCCGATACTTCTTGTCAAAAATGCATTAAATACTGTCTTTCAATGGAAGTACCATGCAATCCCAATAATTATATTTTCTGTTACGAAAAATGCGATGGATGTGGAATATGCGTTACAACATGTGAAAATGAAGCAATATACTGGTATAGAACTGATAAATAAACATTTTTTTTAAAGCTTCAGGTAATGAACATTTTTATCAAATAGTAAAACGTATTTTAACAAATATAAAATAATATCTGGAGGAATAAATATGAAAATAGCAATACCGACAATTGGTGAAATGGTTGATGAATTTTTCAAGTCATGTGAAGTTTTTACGATTTTCACTATTACTCAGGACTATAAAATTATTGATTCAGAGATTTTATATACTCCTGAAGGTTGTGACTGTAAAAATAATATACCGCTAATATTGCAACAGAAAGGAGTCTCAATAATACTTGCTAATAATGTTCCTGAACATGCCGGTGAAATTTGTCATAAACATGGAATTGAATTAAATCTGGGGCATTCCGGCAAGCTGGCAGATGTTGTCAATAATTTTCTATTAAACAAAAAATAATATAATTAGAATTATTTGTATCTTTAATTTTTAAAATTAAGCTATATGAAAATAGAAGTAACATTTGAAGGAAATAAAAAAGTTAACGCAAATTTCAACGGACATATTGTAAAAACAGATCAACCTGTTGCCGGTGGCGGAGATGGCTCAGCTCCTACTCCATTCGAGCTTTTTCTGGCATCAATTGCAACTTGTGCAGGCATTTATATCAAAGGATTTTGCGACCAGCGAAATCTTCCATCAGAAAATATTAAAATAGTTCAGGATATAGAAGTCAGCCCTGAAACCAGATTGGTTACCAAAATAAATATTGAGATAAAAGTGCCGGCAGATTTTCCTGAAAAATATATTGATGCATTAATTAATGTTGCGAGCTTGTGCAAGGTAAAACAGCACATGATGAATCCTCCGGTATTTAATCTGTTTGCTACTAAAGAATAAATGAAGCCCAGATTTAGAAAATTAATATTATTTTTCTTTTTGCTTGCTTTTTCGGTCGCAATTTTCCCGAAAGAATATTTGCATCATTTATTTTGCAGCCAAGATGAAGCAAAAGAAATATTCTTTTCTAAATCTTATCAGAAAACTCACCACCATTGTCCATTTTTTAAATTTGAAATATCATTATTTATTAATGATTTCAAAGTTCAATCTGTTGACCAGCCTGCAATTATTTCAGTAATTAATTCAGAAATTGACAAATTTTCGTATTCAGATAATATCCTTCCCTACAATTTAAGAGCACCACCTGCAAAAGAATGCTAAGCAGCGGTTTTTAAATTTATCAATTTAAATAGTCATCAATTTTTATTTAATTATTGTATGCAAAAATTAAAATTTTTAGCATGTATAATTTACATGCTTTTAAGCAATTATATTTATTCACAGGGAGTTATTAGCGGAAAAATCACTGATGCGCGAACAGGAGAAACACTGCCGGGAGCAACAGTGTTTATTCCTGATTTAAAAATCGGTGCCATTTGCAATAAAGAAGGCGAATATAAACTAACAAACCTTCCTAAAAGCAGATTATTGATTCAGGTGCAATTCATGGGATATTTATCTGTCACAGATTATATCGACTTACGTATTACTTCTGTTTTGGATTTTAAACTACAACAATCCTCAATTGAAGCACAGGAGGTTATCATCACAGGAAGCGCAATAGCAAGCGATAATAACAAAACCAGCTATCCTATGATACCGGTAGATAAAGCCTTTTTAAACACAGTCACCTCAACAAATATTATTAATTCTTTATCATCAATTCCAGGTATCTCAGAAATTTCAACCGGCAGCGGTATATCTAAGCCTGTAATCAGAGGGCTAAGTTATAACCATGTAGTAACATTGAACGAAGGCATCAGACAGGAAGGAAATCAATGGGGCGACGAACATGGCATTGAAATAGACCAATTTTCGGCAGACAGAATTGAAATTATTAAAGGTCCTGCAAGTCTTTTTTACGGTTCTGATGCACTTGGAGGAGTTATTAACATTCTTGAACCTATTTCTCCATCGCCAGGCAATATTAAAGGTGAAATATTATCTCATTTTTCAACAAATAATAAGCTTACAGAAAACTCAGCTATGCTCGAAGGGAATTCAAACGGTTTTATTTGGAGAGCAAGAGGTAGCTACAAAAATGCAGCATCATATAAAACTCCTGAAGAATATATTTATAATTCAGGATTTAATGAACAAAATTACAGCGCTCTTCTTGGATTAAATAAAAAATGGGGATACAGCCATCTGCATTTCAGCAGATATAATGCATTTATAGGATTTATTGAAGGCGATAGAGACAGCTCTTCAAATAAGTTTATTGATATTAACGGCAATATTGTTCCTGAAAATACTTTAAAAGGCAGAAAACTGGATGTTCCATTTCAAAATGTTGATCATATTAAAATAAGCTCAGTCTCAAATATTGTAATAGGAAACAGTCAATTAAAAATAAATGCAGGTTATCAGACAAATAACAGGAAGGAATTTGGCGAGTCAAGAGATTATGCAAGCCTTTTTTTTAATTTAAAAACAATCACTTACGACATAAAATATATTTTGCCGGTAACTGAAAACATTGAGACGGCATTTGGTATTGCCGGCATGACTCAGAAAAATGAGAACAAAGGTGTTGAATTTCTAATTCCTGATTATTTTCTTCAGGACGCAGGCGGTTTTGCATATATAAAAGCTACAGTTAAAAGGTTTACTTTTAATGGCGGAATCAGGTTCGATTACAGATGGGTTGACAGTAAACTGCTTGTTGTCGACAGCAATGGAATATCATCAAAAATTGGTGATACAGTTTTTCCGGCTTTTATTTCAAGGTTTAGCGCTTTTTCCGGATCGGTGGGGATGACTTATAAAATAAATAATTATTTTAATTTAAAGATCAATATAGGAAGAGGTTACAGAGCACCAAATATTGCTGAGCTGGGTTCAAACGGAGTTCATGAAGGAACTTTCAGATATGAAATAGGAAACCCGCAGCTCAAGCCTGAAACAAGTATTCAATTTGACGCCGAAATAAGATGTGATAACAAGTATCTCTCAGCATCCTTAGCAGGTTTTTACAATATTATCAATAACTATATTTATCAAAGAAATATTAACGGAGAAATTAAAGACATTGATGGTAATTATTATCAGGTTTTCAGGTTTGTTCAGGGTAATTCTGTTCTCACCGGATTTGAAGCAAATATTGATATTCATCCCATTGATCAGCTGCATTTTGACAATAGTTTTTCTTACGTAATAGGTACCAATATTTCTTCGGATATGGATTTACCGTTTATTCCGGCTCCACATTCATTGCATGAACTTCAGTGGACTTTTAAAACTAATGAAAAAAGCATATTTAAACAGCCATTTTTTAAAATAGGAGTTGGTATTCATTTAAAACAGAACAGATATGACGAGTTTGAAACTGAGACTAACGGTTACTCGCTTTTATCAGCTGGCTTAGGTACAAATATTAAAATAAAAAGCCAGCAGTTGACTTTCTTTGTAAATGGTGATAATCTGACTAATGTCAAATATTTCGACCATCTGAGCAGATTAAAAGAAGTTGGAATATATAATATGGGTCGAAATGTAACAATTGGATTAATTATTCCTTTTGGAATAAAAAAACAGTAATTTATTCGTCTGATTTTTTAAAAGTTTATCAGTTCATTGGAGGCGGCGGAGGAGGCATTCCATCTCTCTTCTGCTTTTCTTCAATATTCTTGATCTTATCACTGTTTCTAAGGTAGCCAAGCTTAAAACTTGCTGTAAGCATGAAATAACGATTGAGCACAACAGATTGCAAGTCTTCAGTATAGTAATCAGTATTTGTTCTTTGGATATAATTATTCTGGTTGAGAATATCATAACATGAAACTTTAACTTCAAAAAGTTGCTTGAAGAATTTATAACCAAGCTCCATATTCCAAAGCAAATAATCTCTGTTGTATCCTGTTGTGAGTCCACTGTAATACCGGTGATTTATATCAGTCCTATAAACAAAGCCTTTATAAAAGTTCCAGCTGAACTTCAGCATACTGTTTTGATTCAGATACTGCGTATTTTCTTCAGGACTTTTTGTGCTTTGTACAAGATTATAACTGGTATTTGAAGATATTGTAAAATCAAGTTTTTCGCTTATATTACTTGATATGACAAGGCCAAATGATGACGATGGCGTATTTGTAAAACTCTTAATTCCATTTGTTATGCTTGGCACACGACTGTAATTCAAGCCAAAATTGATATTAAGGTTTGATTTCATAAAATTAAGCGGGAAACCATAAACAAGAAACGATCTGAGATTGTAATATCCGCTCATATTTTCCGGTTTGGTAAGCTGGCTTCCACGAGCCATAATCAATCCATTCTCAAGCATAGTGTCTTTTCTTGCAAGATATATATTGTTTCCAATATAATTACCCGAAATTGTTCCGCTCAGCATTACAAAAAATGTTCGCGATTTAGCAGGCAACGAGGAAGAATATCTGATAAATACTCTGTGCTGATAATCCTGATTTAAGCCCGGATTTCCTGCAGTAAGCAAAAGTGGATTTGAATTATTAACAACATTCTGTAACTGATCAACACTTGGCGAATTAGCAGATGTTGAATAGTTTATGCTGATATTTTTTTGTTTGGAAAAATTATATCTGAACATTGCTGAAGGAAGAATGCTGTTATAATAATGAGCCAGATTATCAGAATACGGAAACGACTGGTTGTTATACAATTCAGAATACTGATATGCAGCTTTTACAGTAAAGTTCATTTTTTCAACTCTGTACATATAACCAACACCACCGTTATGAGTGTAATAATCGGTATTAAATACATTGGTAAGAGCCGTATCAAAAATAGTGTACTGATTTGTCAGAAAATCAATATCATAAGTTTCCTTATCAGAACTGTTTTGCTTATAGCCAAAAGTATAATCAAATGACATGATGCTATTCTTACCGATCGGCTCAGTATAGGTAAGATTTGAAGATGCACTCCATCCGTTCTTTGAGAGCGTTGCCTGCTGATTAAGAGTATCTGAATAAAATATCTGAGAATAATAATCATTTCTAGATAAAAGATCAGATTTACCATCACTTATTGAATAATTTGGAGTAATGCCTATTGAAAATGTTCTTCTTTTTTTCCTGAAGGCATGCCGGTATAGAAATTCGCCACTGGCATTAAGTCCTTCCAAACCAT
>CAZELC010000138.1:0-7614 GCA_964512865.1 uncultured Bacteroidales bacterium | reverse complement strand
TTCCGGTTTTTGTGATACCACCTCCATTAATTGGGGTGCTCCATCCTGTGGCAGAATTAATTTGTCCTCCTCCACTTGGGCAAGATACAAGTTCTTCGAAACTCGGGTTAGAAACATGATTAATTTGAGCAAAAGAAATAGCATTATGCGCTATAAATACAATAATGCATAATGCCATATTTCTTATTATTTTCATTATTTAATTACAATGATTTTCTTAGGATTATAAATATTGCCTTCTGCATCTTTAACGGAAATAAAGTAAATACCGTTGCTTAATTCCATATCAAATATAGCAATATTTTTCTTTAAATACAAATTAACCACATTTATTTGATTTCCAAGTATGTCTAATACTCTTACTTCTGCTGATTCTGATATTGAATTATTACCATTAAGCGAAATTGTAAATGTACCATTATTGGGGTTGGGATAAACTTCAATATTGTCCGACAATGAGGTAAACTCATTTATACCTGCGAATCCTACTGTAATATTAACAGTATCATAACTAACATTACCACAAATTGTTTGTTGTAAAATATAGGTTGTGTTACTATCAGGTTTTACCCATATACCTGCAACAGTATCAATAGGCAGCCCATTTACAAACCAAATGCAATCCTCATCTAAGCCAATTTCTGGGTGTCTGCCAATAAACACACTATCACCTGGATAAATCAGAGTATCTTTGCCTGCAAATGCCGGTAAGCTTGCATCTATCACACTCACATCATCAATATAATAATAAGCGAACCAAAATGTTGGTGCTCCTTTTAGACCTATATCTGAATTTGCATCAGTAAAAAAATTACCGATAGTGATATATTCTTCATTTCCTGTGGCAACAAAAGAGCCTTCTATCTTCATCCAGTTTACAGTATCACTTAGTGGGTAAATTATATTATACACTTGCGGTGACACAATGGCCATACCATATACAGGAGGAGCGTAAACGGAACCGTTGTCAAAATATGCACCTAGGGGCTTAATATATGCTTTTGATTGATCTGATAAGCTTGCGAAAAATTTAACGCAATAATTATGACCTGCTGAAAGTTTCTTTTTAAATTTGCTCTGAATATATTCTCTATAATAATCAACTTGCAAACTACCTGTTACTTCAATACCACAATAGCTATTACCAGTATGAGGATATTGAGAACTATTTATAAATGACTGAGATGGTACACCACATATTGATGGCTCTGTACAACAAATATTAAATAATTCAGGGTTACCCCCCCCCCCGTTTATTAGTGTTGACCAACCTATTGCGGTATCAATTTGACCAGCATTATTTGGGCAGGAATAAATTAATTCGAAACTCGGATTAAAAACATGATTAACTTGAGCAAAAGAAATAGCACTAAACATTACCAAAATGATAGTGTTTAGTGCTATATTTCTTCCTGTTTTCATTACTTTATTACAATTATTTTTTTAGGGTTATAAATATTGCCTTTCGAATCTTTGACGGAAATAAAGTAAATACCGTTGCTTAATTCCATATCAAATATAGCAATATTTTTCTTTAAATACAAATTAACCACATTTATTTGATTTCCAAGTATGTCTAATACTCTTACTTCTGCTGATTCTGATATTGAATTATTACCATTAAGCGAAATTGTAAATGTACCATTATTGGGGTTGGGATAAACTTCAATATTGTCCGACAATGAGGTAAACTCATTTATACCTGCGAATCCTACTGTAATATTAACAGTATCATAACTAACATTACCACAAATTGTTTGTTGTAAAATATAGGTTGTGTTACTATCAGGTTTTACCCATATACCTGCAACAGTATCAATAGGCAGCCCATTTACAAACCAAATGCAATCCTCATCTAAGCCAATTTCTGGGTGTCTGCCAATAAACACACTATCACCTGGATAAATCAGAGTATCTTTGCCTGCAAATGCCGGTAAGCTTGCATCTATCACACTCACATCATCAATATAATAATAAGCGAACCAAAATGTTGGTGCTCCTTTTAGACCTATATCTGAATTTGCATCAGTAAAAAAATTACCGATAGTGATATACTCCTCATTTCCTAAGGCAACAAAAGAGCCTTCTATCTTCATCCAGTTTACAGTATCACTTAATGATTGAGTTGTATTATATACTTGTGGTGTTACTAAAGCTAAACCATGTGGTGCAGGTGCAGTAACGCTGCCATTGTCCAAATATACTCCAAGTGGTTTAATATATGCATTTGATTGATCAGATAAACTAACAAAAAACTTCACACAATAATTATTACCAGATAATAGCTTCTTTTTTAACTTACTTTGAATATATTCTCTAAAGTTATTTGCATTAATCGAGCAAACTGCATCAAAGCCAGCATAACTATTTCCAAAATGAGGATATTGAGAACTATTTACAAATGACTGGGTGGGCACCCCACAATGTGATGGTAATGTACAACAAATATTATATAATTCAGGATCCCCTCCCCCCCCATTAATTGGTGTACTCCAACCTGTTATATTATTAAATTGGCTAAAACCAACTGGACAAGAATCTATTTCTTCAAAACTCGGGTTTGCAACTTGATTAATCTGGGCAAAAGAAATAGCATTATACGTTATCAATATGATAATGCATAATGCTATATTTCTTATCGTTTCCATTATTTAATTACAATTATTTTTTTAGGATTATAAACATTGCCTTTAGAATCTTTGACGGAAATAAAGTAAATACCGTTGCTTAACTCTGTATCAAATATAGCAATATTATTTCTTAAATACAAATTTACTGTCTTTATTTGATTGCCAAGTATATCATATACAATTACTTCTGCAGATCCCGATATTGAACTACTGCCATTAAGAGAAATTGTGAAGGTACCGTTATTTGGATTAGGGTAAACTTCCATTGATAAGTTTGCATTGATTTGTGTTGCCTTATTATTATCTACACCTGTTTTTTTTGTATCATTATTATTACAATTATCAGGGTACAAGGTAAAATCCTTGTAAATCATACAATAGAGTGTTCTGGCCTTTCGCACGGCAGAACCATCCCTCACAGGGCAGCCATCAACCAAATTCTTAAGCATAATTGAATCGGCAATTGTAAAGGAGTTGTTCTTATAGTGGATATATACCTTATAGAAATTCATAAAATTTGTTTCTATATTGTTCTGAGGAACAATTCCCAAAAGAGCAGATGAAGCATGTTGCAACAGACCATTTGTAAGCATATTTTCAATGTTATTAATAGCACCGATATTCCTGTTTTTTGCTGCGTTGTGAAAATTCTTAATAACAACAGAACTATCCTTTATTGTCGGATTCAATTCAATAATTTTATAAATATTGAACAAATCGTTAATATGTTGCTGTTCAGGAAAATAGGTGTAATTTGCACTATCAACCAACATTTTTTCCAACTTTTTGATTTGTTTTTTCAAATTTCCCTCTTCCGTATTTGCCGTATTATTTCCTGAATTACCCGATTTGCTTCCTATTTGTGGTTGATCGCAATCTGGTATATTAGTGTTTGGGTTAGGAGAAATGGATATTAAACTACCTGTAGCTGATTTAAATACCGTATTAAATGAATATGGATTTCCCCAATTAAACGAAGTTCCTCCAAATTCAGGATTTTGGTTATTATTTGAACCATCAATCACTAATACAGAATTATGTGCATCAGAGTTTACAACATATGTTTTGTACTGTTGCCCCAAAACATAAGTGTTATACGGCCACTCGTTGTTACTGGCATAACTTGGAGTATATCCTTGCTGCCCAAGTTTTCCATTATCACATATTGCAAGACCGATTTGGCTACCCTCCATTGTATTGTTCATGAATCTGGTTCCATCGTTCTGTGGACTGTAAAATCCAATCCCAATCCCATTATTCATAACCTTATTACATTCCACAACCTGACCATGTGCTTGCCCACCGGTACCTGTATAATTTGTGTTTTCCAAACACATAATACCATAATATCCAAGTTCCGAATTACTAAACCCTGTAATCAAATTATCCTTTATTATTCCGTTCCAGTTTAATGAAGTACAAATACCATATTGTGAATTATATGTCGGGTTTTCAGGATCAACAAGCGTAACATAATTGTTTGTTATTACAGGTCGATTTCCAAGGCAATAAATATATTCCGGAGTAAATGCGCTATAAAAATATATCCAGTTTGCCATTTGAATCCCATTGCGAACATCATATAACCTATTACCGATGACATTTAGCTGGTTACAATCCTGGTTAACAGGAGTTGAACTATTCATTGCATTTACAACTATACCAATAGTAACATTCTCTCCCGCCTGAAAACTGTCATAACCGTTTATATCAGCCTGTATAGTATTATAATTTATGTTAAAAGGACCATGTATATTCTGCGATAAATCTGTAGCAGCGAATAAAATACCATATAATACATTTGTTATTATATTGTCAGTAACATCAATTTCTGTACATTGAGGTGTTTGTATCTGAATTCCAATAACTCCTTCAAGGGTTCCATGATCGCTTCTCATATCCGTATTATTAATATTCACAACATCATAGTTTAAAATATCAATACCGATCTTATTATCATAAAAGTAGTTATTACCACCATTAACAACAATCCTGTTCAAGGATGTGAAAGGAAGGTTTGTATTTCTGGCTCTGATACCAATACCGTCTGTAAAGTTATAACCCCCGGTAATATTCTGAAAAACATTATTTTGGCACGTAAAATTGCTATTGGTGGCATCAATTCCATACAGTAAATTATCGAATATATTATTTGTTCCCGTTGTATTATAGCCATCAATTAGAACTTCATAATAATCAGGACTGGATAATGTTCCCACATTCTCTAAAATAATACCGCTATTAGGAGGATCAAGTGCTGGGTTATTTAATCCGGTAACTGAATATCCGCCAATAGCATATTTTTCACTTGGGGTTCCACTATTCAACAGGGTTTTAAGTGATGCAACACTAGGCCAAAAAACTGGCGTACAATTATTAATATTCCTGCTTGTAAAAACTGAATTCTTAATTACAAAGTTGGAGTACGGTGATGGGACAGTGTTGCTCTGGTAATTAGCAATTTTGACAGCGTTAAGATTTTTATTGAAGACAGCATTATCTACTTTAATTTCAGTTGAAGAATTCGGGTTTGTTAAATCAACAGATATTATTGCGTCTTCAATTAAAGTTGTTCCTGTGCTGTTAATATCATTAATAATAAGACGACCACCTGGGCTAACAATTATACCCTGCCACATATTGTTACATGCGTATAGATGACAATGGTTTATTGTAAGTGATGATCCATTTGCTATTGTAATGTTAAGATTAGGGTCAATGCTTATAGCATTATCCGTTATTACGGCATTTGTGCCAGAAGGTATATTAACATTAGTAATACCATGCAAATAGTATGATTGCCCATTAATAAGTGGTGTTGTATTATTCCATGTAAATGTAGTAATTTGAACTCCTTCGCAATCACATTCATTATCAATATTTACTATAACATCATCTGTGTCAGTACAACCATTTGCATCAGTAACGGTGACCGTATAAGTTTGAGTGATAGCAGGGTTAACTGTAATCGAAGCGGTATTTTCATTAGTGCTCCATAAATAGTTAATTCCGCCAGAGGCTGTTAATGTAATAGACGTATTATGGCAAATAGTAATATCTGGCCCTGCATTAGCATTTGTTTGAGGAAAAACTGTAACTAAAACATCATCTGTTGCTGTACAGCCATTTGCATCTGTAACAGTAACAGTGTAATTAGTAGTGACGGTTGGATTAACTGTAACAGCTTGTGTGTTACCACCATTGTTGCTCCATAAATATTGGTATTGAGCAAGTCCACCAGAATGAGAAATTACCGAAATATTTGTACTTTGTCCGGAACAAATACTAATGTCATTCGAAGCAACTATCTGAAAATCTTCTATACAACGTAATTCAATATTGTCGATTCCGAAATCATTTCCCCAAACACTTTCAGTAACAGGGTCAAATAATTCCATTGTTAAATTCGTATTATTATGTGAGTTCCAAATGCCACATAAATGCATGTATCTATCAGGCTGTACATTTGCATAAAATATATTTGTAGGGTTATTAAGGTTATTAAAAGTAACGGGTTGACCATTTAATAATAATTGAATAGCTGGAGTTTGATCCCAACCCAAAAAGTATCCTGAGGTAGTCTGTTCATTACGTGCGTTAGTAATCCAAAATGAAAAATAGTAATTTTGATTAGGATTTACGCTTATGGATTGGCTTCTCCATACCATTGGATTAGGAACTTGAGGAGGAGGAGTGCAGGCATTACATAAACCGTCACATAAAAGAAAACTGTTGCTATGTTGTGGTATTACAGAATGATATAACCCATAATATGATTGTGCTGTAGTAACATAATTTTGACCATAACCCAAATAATAATCAGTAAAGAATCCTGTATTCCCATTATCAAAATCACCATTAACAACCTTATTTGGGCAACATTTAACAATATTATTAAAAGTTATAGAATTTCCATTGTTATTTGTGCAATATAAATCTGAGACGCTCACAACCGAGATAGTATTGTAATCAAATTTAACATCCAAATAAACTGTTGATTGATATTGCAAGAGGTTATTAAATGTATAATTCTGGCTACCATCGGTTAAAGTAATACTAAAAGGTGGATGCCCGGTAAATTGAACAAAAATTGATTGGCTCGAACCATCACAAGTCTGGTTTAAATTGTTAATTGAAGATATTTGAGCCGTTGGTTGATTGGTGACATTGAATATTTTTGTCTCTTGAAATGGACTCCCAGAAGTTGGAACAACATCCAAGGTAATTGTATATTGACCAAGATTTCCAAATACTATTTCGGGGTTAGAAATTGTAGTAGAGTTAATTGATTGCGGAGCAGGTGTTACAGTCCAATTGTAAGATAGGATTTCAATATTACTATAATAAAATAAGTTTACGGGTTGATCAGGGCAAGGTTCATTAGGTAACACACCAATTTGTCCAATATTGCTTTGAATACAGTTTATCGCTGCTAAAGCATCTATTCTTCCATGTCCTAAATTATACTGGTAAAGATTATGAGGCTGATTATTCATGTCTTCATATGGATAAATGCCATTACTATATATTGGATATTGATTTAAACCATCAATATTAACGCAGGTATTTTCTATACAAGATTCTATTCCTTCTGCAGGTACAAAGGGAAATCTTGATAAAATAAGACCGGCAAGAGAAGAAACTAATGGAGAGGCCATAGATGTTCCATCCAAAATACCATACACTGTTGGACTATCCCAGCAACTATAAATTTGATAACCAGGTGCCATTACATCAATTTGTGTCCCGAAATTCGAAAAATTTGTAATATAATCACTATTATTTGTTGCACCAACACCAATGACATGATTAAGATTGGAAGGCCATCTTGGTGTTAATTGACAATCATTACCAGCTGCTGCAAAACAAATAACCTCTTTGGCTTTCGAATAATCTTTTACATCCTTTACTGTGAAACACTTTAAGCCTGTATTTTTTTTTAATGGTTTTTATATTTTAGGCATTGGGTAAGGTCCTCCTAATG
>CAZELC010000137.1:0-7631 GCA_964512865.1 uncultured Bacteroidales bacterium | reverse complement strand
GAGCCTGAAAACCTGTGCCACGGCTTTCAAGATTATCTGTGTCATCAATTGCTATAATATACTTCATCAAGTATTTACTTACACAACAAAATTAGCCATTTTTCCGAATTTAATTGTAAATCAAATCGAAATTATTTCAGGTCATTTATAAAAATTTCAAAAGCTTTGCTTATCTGTTTATCAAAACTTGAATGAAATTTATCGAAGGCTTTGACAATTTTTTTCCCTTCCTCTGTCAAAAATGTGTTGCCGCCTCCGTCAGTTCCTCCTCTTGTTGTTTGCAAAATTGGACAACCAAATCGTTTTTCAACCTGCTGAAGATTATTCCAGGTTTTTCTATAACTTAATCCGAGTTTTTCAATTGCATCTTTCAGAGAACCGGTTTCTTCAATAGTTTTTAACAGCAACCATTTTCCGTCACCAAGAATTCCCTTCCCATCCTGCGTTTCAAGCCATATTTTATACTTTGGGGTAAAACTGTATTTACTCATCTGTGAATTTTTTATGCAAATATAAAAAATCTAAAAAAAATACAATGGTATATATTTGCAACATAACTTAAATTTTCAGTTAACAAAAGAATAAAGGCGTTTAATCCAATAAATGCTTCAAATACTAATTATTGCTTTTAACGGGCTTATTTGTAAATTAAATTTGTTATACAAAATTTGAGTGTGTTTAGTTGATTTATAATAACCCTTTCGTTCTTTTGTTTTCATGGCTTAGGTATAAACCGTTGCTTGAGATATTCAGCAACGGTTTTTTTATTTTCATTCTGACAATCAAATGCAATAATTAATGTTGGATGAATTATATTTTGCGGATTTCTTATTACTTTCTCAATCTTATTTAACTTTTTGGTTAAAAAAGTGCGTAAAAAATATAAATTTATGAATGAAGATTATTTTCAATCGTAAATTTATAACAGTACTTTTCATTAGGAAATGGATTCAATTACAGCATTATATGTTTTATCATCAGTAATCTGCGTTTTATAATCAATTTTTGAAAATAAATTCTTGATTTTTAAAAATGTTTATAAATTTGCATTAAGAAGAATTTTTCTTTAAATTGAGATATAATAAGTTTTTGGGAACGTTGCATTTACATTAATATATCAATGCGAGAGGTTAGTGTAAGAAAATCATGTTACTTAATTAATAAATATGAAGCAAATTCTTCGGTTTAATTATTATATAAAAAGTTTATTGATTTATTTCAATTAACAAAAACACTGTAAATAAGGTTAATAGTAAATTTGCAAAAAATGCATAATTATGCATGTAGCTTTGGAGTTTGAAATGAAATAAGCTATCTTTACATGGAAAATTATTATCTTGTTGCAGTGAATGGACGAAAATATTGAGCAAACTAAAAACAAAACAATCAAAAAAGAGCAAATGAATAGTTTATTGAATAATAAAAAACTGTTAGTTGTGCTTATTTCAATGTTTATTGTATTTGGAGTTAAGGCTCAGTTAGTTAATAATAATTCCACAACCATATTCCTTAATACAAATGCTATTGTTCAGGTTAACGGCGAACTTAGCAATAATGGAAATTCAGGTGTTTTAATAAACAATGGCGATTTGACAATTACATCAAATCTTACCAATAATGCTGTAATTAATGGTGATGGAAAATACAAGGTCGCAGGAAACTGGATAAATAATAATCAGTTCAATTGTGGCATATCTGAGGTAATCTTAGATGGAAACACTCAGCAAATTTCGGGAAGCTCGGAAACTCATTATTACGATCTTACTCTGGCAGGAACCGGTACAAAAACACTTGCTATTAATTCTTGGGTTAACGGAATACTTGACATTAATTCTTATGAGCTTGCTACCGAAGATTATACAATGTTTGTTGAGAATACTTCTCCTTCAGCTATTATCAGGACTACCGGGTTCGTAAGCAGCCTGGAAAATGGTGCATTATCGAGGAAAACTCTTAGTAATTCTACTTATGTTTTCCCTGTAGGTTCAAGCATTGGTACTTTCAGGTACCGACCGGTTGAGATTACTCCGGTGTCATCGTCGCCAAACACTTATACAGTGCGCATGGCAAATTTTGATGCCACTAGTGAAGGTTTCAACAGAAATTCTAAAGATTCGACTCTATGCACTTTGAACCCGTATTTTTACCACAGGATTAATAGAACTGAAGGAAATGATGCAGCAGATATATCAGTTAATTATAACTCTACATTAGATGGTACTTTCACTGAAATGGCAAACTGGAAAAGTTCAGCATTGATTTGGAATAATATTGCTCCGGTGGTAAATATTGGAGGATATATAAAAAAACAGTCATGGAATGACTTCTCTGATTTTCCGTATATTCTTGGACTAAAACGAATTATTGTTCACATTGAACCGGTTTCTCCTGTTTGTTCAAATGAACCCCCTTTTAATTTATCAGCATCAATAATGGGTGGCACCTGGTTGGGAGATGGTATAACCAATCCAAATAATGGCACATTTAACCCTTCAATTGCCGGAGCAGGAAATCATAATATCGTTTATGCATTGGGCGGACAATGTGGCGGAACAGATACTATTTTGCTGACCGTTAATGGAACTGCAGAGCTAAATGCATACAGTACAAATGAAACATGCATTGGCGCCGGTGATGGAAGTATTGCTTTGTCGGTAGCAGGTGGAACACCTCCATATACAATCCAATGGAGTAATGGTTCAGATTCTCAAAATCTTACATTGCTTGAGCCGGGCAATTATACTGTTACTGTGAATGATTCTAAAAATTGCTCGGTAGTGCAAACATTTGATGTCTTAGTAGGCTCTGCCGATTGCGGAACTCCTGTGGTTTATATTCCTAACGCATTTTCGCCAAATGATGATGGAAATAATGATGTTTTGTATGTAAGGGGAAAAGGAATTTCAAATTTTAGTTTTAAGATTTTTGACCGTTGGGGAAATAAAGTATTTGAAACCACAAATCAATCAATAGGATGGGATGGTACATATAAAAACTTACCAATGGCTGCTGCTGTTTTTGGTTATTCAATGGAAGCAGTTCTAAGTACGGGCGAAAAAATTACAAAAAGCGGAAATATAACTTTAGTTAGATAATTAATAATTATTCATGATGAAAAGACTGATTTTCATTTTAATCGCAATTATAGTGTTATTTGTAGGTGTGAAAGCGCAAGATGTTCATTTTTCACAATTTAACGCTTCCCCTTTACAACTTAATCCCGCTCTTACCGGCGCATTTAATGCAGACCACAGGTTAGTCGGAAATTTTAAATCACAATGGAAGAGTATAATTAATAAACCGTACACAACATTTTCGTTTTCTTATGATGCAGGTTTGTTAAAGAAATCAGCAAGAACTGGTTTTTTGGGACTGGGAATTTATGCTTATAATGACAGGGGCGGTGATTCTAAACTTAATACCACACAGTTTGATATTTCAGCTGCTTACCACCTTTTGGCAAACAGAAATAATTATTTTACTCTTGGTCTTCAGGGTGGGTTTATTTTTAAATCGTTGCAGGATGGAAATCTTAGATGGGATACACAGTATGACCCGAGTGCTGATGGCGGATACAACCCAAGTTTGCCTTCTGGAGAAACAGTTGGGTTTGGCAAATCAAATGTCGTTGATGTCTCTGCCGGATTTTTATGGTCATTTAATTCAAACCCATCAAATATGACTTCAAATGATGCCTTTAAAATGAATTTCGGTATTTCGGCATTTCATTTAAATCAACCTAAAATATCATTTGTAAATCATCTTGATAAAAAACTGTACGCCAGATTTTCAGTTCATACTAATATGTTTATTGGAATTAAAAACAGCAATATTTCGGTTTTACCTTCCGCTTTATTCAATATTCAAGGACCAAGCAAGGAAATTATTGCCGGCACTTATCTTCGGTATAGATTAAAAAATGCTTCTCATTTTACAAAATTTGAAATAGAATCGGCAATTGCACTTGGTGGTTTTTATCGTGTTGGAGATGCTGTAATTATTGCTCTTACGGGTGAATGGAAAAATTTCACACTCGGTGTAAGCTATGATCTTAATGTTTCAGGATTGACTGAAGTGAGCAAGGGCAGGGGCGGACTTGAAATTTCATTAAAATACATAACACCAATCTTCGACAACAAAAGTAAAAGTATGTTTTAGTGAACACTTTTACTTTAACCAATTTGGCAATTTTAAATATTTAACACCTGTTTAAGAGTTTCAAGTTCAGTTGTAAGAATAACAATAATCTGGTTTTTTGTCGCATCCGAAATTGCTTTCCTGCATGCTTCTTCAAGATTGTTAAATGTCAAAATGTTTTGTTCTTCAAGGTTTCCTGACATAGCACCCTTTTTCAGCAATTTTGTAATTTCGCCAAAATACCGACCACGGCTATCTTTGCCTTCGTAAAGATAAAGCCTCTTATAAGTTTGCGAAGCTATTGAACCTAATTTTATTATTTCCTCATCGTGTCTGTCGCCGGCGGCATCAAGAATACATACCTTTTCTGCATCAAAATTATCAAGAAACATTTTTAACCCGTAAAAACCTATGCTATTGTGAGCATTGTCAATTAGAATTTTGAAGTCATTATATTCAATCAAATTCATCCTGCATGGGAGATTTTTTTTGTCAGGTGTGAATTCTTTTAGATAAAGCTTAAGCTTTTCCTTTTCAATTCCAAAAACAATAAGAGCAGATATTGATGCAAGCAAAGCATCATACATCATTGAAGCTTTATTATTATATGTCAGAGGTATTTCATTAAGACCGATAAATTCTTCACCGGAGATATAAATTTTTTCCTTACTGATATATACCGAAATTCCTCCTTTATTGGAATGCTTTATTATTTCCGGATTATTACCTGATTTTGAAAACAGAACAATTTTAGAATATAATCTTTCTCTCATTTCCAGCACCAGTTCGAGATCAGCGTTTAAAATTGTAAATCCGCTGTCATAAACTTCTTCAGCTACAACTGATTTAGCATAAGCCAGATCTTCAATATATTTAATGTCATCCTGACCAACATGCTCATTGTAAATATTCAGAATTATTCCAAAGTCGGCAAATTTATATCCAAGTCCGTTTCTTATTATTCCTTCTCTTGATGTTTCAAGAATGGCACAATCAATTGTCGGATCTTTCAGCACGAGGGCAACATGCTCAGGAAATGTCATATCGCCTTTCATAAGCTGAATATTGTTTATGAAAAGTCCGTCAGAAGTTGTCAAACCTGTTATATTTCCTTCACGGCGCAAACAATAATCAATAAAATATGCGCAAATTGTTTTTCCTGCTGTTCCGGTAATGGAAAACAAAGGAACTCTTGTTTTAACCCCTTTTGGGAAAAGCATTTCAGTAAGATTGTCGGCTACATCTATTTTTTCTCCATCTGTAGGATTAATATGCATTCGGAAATCAGGAGCTGCGTTTACTTCAAGTACGACACCTCCGTTTTCACTTATCGGCTCTTCAATATTTGGAGAAAGGAAGTCGACTCCGGCTACATTAAGCCCGATAACTTTTGCCGCTCTTTCAGCAAGAAAAACATTAAATGGATGAACATTATTTGTGACATTTGTTGATGAACCTCCCAGCTTTGGATTTCCTGAATTTTTTAATATCAATTTTTCGCCGTCTGAAAGAATCGTATTCAACGTGTAATTTTTCGATTTAATTATCCTTTCAGTCATGGTATCGATCTCAACTTTTGTCAGTTTGTTTTTATCTCCGGGTAGTCTATCCTGTTCTTTATTTAGAATATCAATAAGCTCTTTAATAGTGCTGACGCCATTTCCCGTTATTTTGGGAGGTTGTAGTTCTGATGCAGCAACAAATTTGAAGTCGATTATTAAAAAACGGTATGAGTTTGCATCTTCTAAATATGGCTGTGCAATTACAAAATCTCCAAACTCACCGGCAAGGCTGAAACCGTCAGTAATATCTTTTTCGGATTTTATGTTAACTGTTGAGTTTTTCCCGAGGTAACTATCTATGGGCTTGATTACAATGGCTTGATTTATAGAATTTTGAAATGAGATTATTTCTTCGAGTTTATTAGTTTTAATAGTTTTAAGTACGGGGATGCCGGCATCTTTAAGCATTAATGTTGTGAGGTGTTTGTTATCAGCAGTTTCTACGGCAATAAGGCTCGTGTCAGAAGTTATTGTAGCTCTTGTGCGTTTCTGGTATCTTCCTGTTCCAAGTTGAATGAGATTATAGTCATCTAATCTTAAGAAAGGAATTTCTCTTTTAGATGCTGCATCAATTATTGCCTGGGTACTTGGCCCGAACATTCTTTTTTCCCTTATCTCTGTAAGATTTTTTATTATTTCGGGGATATTGATGTCTTTTTCTTCAAGAATCGAATTTACAATATTAACGGCGGCTTTTCCTGCGTAAATTCCTGCTTCTTCATCAAAAAATCTGAAAATTACATTGTAAACGCCTTGCTTTAGTGTACTTCTGGTCTTACCGTAACCGACATCCATGCCTGCCATTGTCTGAAGCTCTATAGCAGTATGTTCAATAACATGCCCAAGCAGAGTTCCATCCTTAACTCGCTTAAAAAAACCTCCCGGTTTTCCAACAGAGCAGTAATGTTCATACAGTGAAGGAAGGATAAGTTTTAATCTTTCGTAAAATCCCGGAATATTATTGGTGAAAACTTCATCATAATCACAAAGATTTATTCTAAACAGAACTATTGGACCGGCACTAAAATAATTTGCTCCGCACAGAATCTTGAATTCTTCAACTTTTACAGGTCCCGCATCAATTTTATATGAAAGATACTCATCAATATTTGTTTGTACAGATTCATTCTGATCCTGTATCATAATTTTTGTTTTTTAGTTAAAGCAAAGATATGATTTTTATGAAATTACAAAAACATTAAGATTATTGTTATTCAATTAAAATCATTAACAGAACAGTAAATTGAATAATGGAAGTCATAAGTGTACAGGCGAAAATATGTGCTTACAAGATCAGCAAACGAAATGAAAAAGTCAGCAATTTTATTAATTTAAAGGCTCAAGAAGAAAATCAATGTTTTCCCCGGGAGAAATTTCACGAGGTTCTGAATTATATCTGAACAACCGCATAGAACCATTTCCTTTAAGAAATAGTTTTTCGCCTTCTACCTGAAGAAGAGTGCCTTCTCTTAATCCTGCAACATAAGTTTCAAGGTTTAATTTTAGAAATTCTCCAATTCTTTGATCGCGGGTTTCACCACTATGTCCATTTTGGCTGTCGTTGATATAATGAGGGTTGATCTGAAATGGTATAAGATCGAGGCTATGAAAGCTTTCTGGTTCAACAACGGGCATGTCATTAGTAGTTTTTATTGACGGACAAGCAACATTTGCTCCTGCACTCCAACCTATATAAGGAATACCTTTACCAACTTTTTTATGGATAATATGCATTAAACTGTTTAATTGCAAAGTGTAAAGTAATTTAAATGTGTTACCGCCACCAATTGCAATACATTCGGCTTTCATAATTGCTTCTTCTGCGTCTTTAAAATGATGAATAGAATATAAATCTTTACCGAAAGATTTAAAAACTTCAGCAACTTTAGCTTCGTAGTCATCCCAATTGTATTTAACACCGGCATAAGGTAT
>CAZELC010000136.1:5501-7664 GCA_964512865.1 uncultured Bacteroidales bacterium | reverse complement strand
AAATCAATAAGGTCAAATTCCAATCCGACAAGAAACATGATATAAAGAAGGCCAAATTGGCTAAATAAATCAATACCTGAAGATTTGTCAATGATATTAAAACCGTTTGGGCCAATTAGAACTCCAGCAATGATAAAACCTACAATACCCGGTACGCTTATTTTTTTAAGCAACCTTGGAGTTATAAGAATTATAATAAAGATAAGAAGTAATATAGTAATAGGTTCTTTTAAAGGAAATGCTATTTGGCTGAAAATACTCATTAATTCTTACTTTTTTTTATTATTTATAATTGGCATAAGCACAATCTTTTAGATTCGTAAGATATGTAACCGTTTGCAAACAAAAAGAGTATCCGTAATTTTTGCAAAAGTACCTATAATTGAGATACAAACAAGCCAACAGTTGCATTTTTTTTATACGGCTATTCTGATGTTTTATGATGCTGAATAAAAAAAACTTTTTATTTTATAGTTTTATGATTACTTTTGGAGTATATAGATGTTGCTACTATATTAAAAAATTCACAATTATGATCAGGAAGCTTGAACCTGTTGAAGACTCGCCGGATTATGACAAGCTGAGTAAGGCATTCGACAATTTTATGTCTGATCCGGAATCAATGAAATTTCTCAGCTTTTCGCTAAAGAATTTTGAAGCCGGCGCTATTAAAGAGATTACTGATAAAAACAAACTGTTAGGATTAGAATATTATGTTTACGAGGCTTATGGTATCATTGAAGGTATTATGGCAGTCAAAAAAGATAATATGAACGGATTCGAGTTGTTTATTCTTACGGTTTCCAGAGAAAAGCATAACAAAGGAATTGGTCAGGCTCTTATCACAAAATGCCTTGATATGGCTTCATTAGATGGTTATAATTGTATTACCACTCATGTTTTTGCCGATAACAAAAAAATGCTCAGATTATTGTTAAAAAATGATTTTCTGCCAATTCATGTTTTTAATCATTCAAGAGCCGATGGTGCCGGACTTGTTCAATTGAGATATTATTTTAAAACTAAATAAATGAGATGATTTATGAAAATAGATCAAAAACTTTTAGATTTTATTAAAACAATACCAAAAGCTGAGTTGCACATTCATATTGAAGGCTCTCTTGAACCCGAAATGATGTTTAAGATTGCCGAACGAAATAAAATCAAGCTAAAATATAAATCAGTTGAAGATTTAAAGAATGCATATAGATTTAATAATCTTCAGGAGTTTCTTGATATTTATTATGAAGGTGCCGGTGTTCTTTTAAAAGAGCAGGATTTTTATGATATGACAATGGCTTATCTCAATAAAGCTGTCTCAGAGAACATTCACCACACAGAAATATTCTTCGACCCGCAAACACATACTTCACGCGGAGTAGACTTTTCTGTTGTTATCAATGGTATAGCATCAGCGGTGAAAGACGCAACCGTAAAACATGGAATTTCCGCTCATATTATCATGTGCTTTCTTCGCCACCTTGATGAAAAAAATGCCGTGGAAACTCTTGAACAGGCATTGCCATTCAAAGAAATGATAACTGCCGTTGGTCTTGATTCTTCTGAAGTTGGAAATCCACCATCGAAATTTATAAGAGTATTTTCAAAAGCTCGCAGCCATGGCTTTGCAACTGTTGCCCATGCCGGAGAGGAAGGTCCACCACAGTATGTCAGAGAAGCTGTTGATCTATTGAAAGTATCACGTATAGACCATGGAAATAGAGCATTGGAAGATAAAATGCTTCTCGATGAGCTTGAAAACAGCAAGCTGCCTCTTACACTCTGCCCGTTGTCGAATCTAAAACTAAAAGTTGTTAAAGACCTAAAATATCATCCTGTAAAAACAATGATGGACAAAGGCTTATTGGTAACAATAAACTCTGACGATCCCGCATATTTTGGAGGATATCTTAATGAAAACTATATTCAAATTGCTGCTGAGCTTGGGCTTACCAAAGAAGATATTTATGTTTTGGCGCGTAATTCATTTTTAGCAAGCTTTATCAGCGAAGACAAAAGAAATATGCTGCTTAGCCGGCTCGATGTATTTTACAAAAACAATTAGAAATATGCGAAATTTCATGTTTTTATTTATTATTACACTTTTACCTTTTGCCGCTTTTTCGCAAAAATCTGGTAAGGAATTATTTAAAGAAGGTTATC
>CAZELC010000136.1:0-5491 GCA_964512865.1 uncultured Bacteroidales bacterium | reverse complement strand
TTGACGGATTTCGAAAAAGCTCTGGAACTCAAAACATACAATGCCGGGCAATTGCATTTCTATATGGGCTTATGCTATATTGAAACTAAAATGTTTGATAATGCAGTAAAAGAGTTTAGCGCTCAGCTGAGAACATCCGACAAAGCCGACAGCCTTTTGGGACTTAGCTATAGAGGATTTGCCAAATCAACTCTTGCAGATTATACTGGCGCTCTTGAGGATCTTGATAAGGCAATTATGATGAGTAAGACTTGCGTTGAGGCATATAAATTCAGAGGCGATTTAAAAAGAATTATGGGTAAAATGGATGAAGCCTGCGCCGACTGGCATAACGCCGCTGACCTTGGCGATGCAGAAGCAGTCCAGAATTATAAGTTTTATTGCAACAGATAATTTCTAATTTCAAAGTAATTATAATGAGATTTATTTGTATCCTGATTACAGCATTTCTGCTTTTAAGCTGCAATAATAAAAATCAAAAACCTATAAATCTGGAGCATTTGAAATTTCTTACAGGTGTTTGGGAAAACCATACTCCAGCAGGAATAGTTTACGAAGAATGGGATAGAAAAAGCGATAGCGTAATGACAGGAAAAAGCTATGCAGTAAATAGCTCTGACACCCTTTATTTTGAAAGAATTGTCATTCGGATTAAAGACAAAGACATTTATTTTATTCCTTCCGTGATTGAACAGAATGACGGAAAACCGATATTGTTTAAACTCATAGCAAATTCAACTGATACATTAATTTTTGAAAATAAAGAACATGACTTTCCACAGCGTATAATCTATATCAATAAAGGGAAAGATTCATTGTATGCAAGAATTGAAGGAACTGAAAAAGGTGTCTCAAAATCTGAAGAATTTAGAATGAGAAGATTTCAAAAACAGAATTAATTAGACATTCTGTCTCATATAAGCTTTTTCTTATTAATAATGTGATCAACAATCTTTAATAACCTTTTTGTTCGTGTCTTATCTGACTTTGCATCATTATAATACAAGATCATTGTTTTTCTTGTCGAATGACTTAAACCTTCAAATTTTTCTAATATTCCGGAAGTTTCCGAAAGTTTTTCCCTTAAAGGCGCATCATTTAGAAATTCTGTTTTCTGTTTTTGCATTATCCAGTTGCCATTCTCTTTAGCTCTATCGATTTCTCTTTGACCATGTATTGTCATCATGCCTGATTCTACAAGCTTTGCTACCATTTTCTTATTGTATTCCGACCATTTGCTGTTTTTTCTCCTTTTAGAGAATTTCATTTTATAGAACACATCATCAATTCTCTTTATTTGCGAGTCAATCCAGCCGAAGCACAATGCCTCTTCAAGTGCCTGATTGTGCTTTAGAGCATTTTCATCATTTTTGATAAATTTTATCCAGATGCTTTCTTCCTGCTGATGATTTTTTTCCAGCCAGTTCCTTAAATCAATTCTGCTTTTGAATAATAAAATATCTTCCTGTTTTTCTGTCATTATTTGATATTGTGGTATTCTTTAATGAAATTATTTTATGTTTACATCAGGATTTTCGTTAATAAAAAGATTTGACAGCCGAATTTATGAGATTTCATTTCAATTAACATGATAAATTATTGAACATTCTTCAATAATAATCTTCTCGTCAAGCTTTTTTAGGCGCAAGAAAACGATTGTAAAGCAATAATCCGATAATTGTCACAACGCCTATAAGACTGAAAATAAACCATAAAGTCTGAGCATTATCGTGCTTCCCGACAAAATAAACATAAAGAGTTGCTCCAAGAATTCCGCCTATTCCACTGCCAATAACTCCATAAAGAAATGAATAGCCAAGATACAATGCTTTTTTATCAGGCGGCGCAATTAGACCTACATAAGAAATAAACTTCGGATGTGCTGTCATTTCACCAATAGAGAAGATAATCATGCCACCAATAAATACCCATGCATTTGAAGATAATCCAAGAATTGCCATACCTAAAGTACCCAAAGAAATTCCTGTTATCATTGTTGGTAATGCTTTTGTCTTTTTTACAATCGTCGAAATCAGTAATTGCAAAAGGATAATTGTTCCTGCATTAATGACAGTTACATGCTCTGCATCAAACTTCCAGCTTGGATTATTCACAAAAAGACTTAGAAAAGCATTAACTGCTCTGTCAACAGGTGCCATATCCATTTTCTCTTTCAGATACCATAAAACTGTGTCGAACATCTGAAAATATAATATCCAGAAACCTGAATAAATCAGTATAAGCGAAATGAAACGGTAATCTTTGATGACTTCGGCTGCTTCTTTTAAAACTACCATGAACTTTTTTGTGCTTTCAGGTCTGGCAGGTTCCTTATAAACAAATATATTCAATAATAATAGCCATCCTGTACCTACTGATGCCATAATAAAAATATATGAGTATGAGAAGCTTTTCAAATACGGCACAAGTATTAACGGGAAAATAAATGCTCCCAAATTTATTGCCCAGTAAAATATACCGAATCCTAAGGTAGAATTCCTTTCATCTGTAGTACGTGCAATTGTACCCGAAATAATTGGTTTGAAAAATCCGGCTCCGCAAACCATCATTAAAAGGCTTATAAATACGAGGGAATAATCAGTAAACAAACTTGTAAGAAAATATCCTGTACTCATTATTGCAAATGCAAACATAAGAGTTTTACGATAACCGTATCTGTCGGCAACAGCCCCCGAAATTATGGGAAGAAGATAAAGCAGCGGAGTGATAGTGCTCTTGATAACGCCAACACTTTCTTTACTGAAACCGAGACCGCCTTTTGAAATATCAAGCACAAGGTAAACTGATAATACCGACATAACTCCGTAGTAGGAACCTCTTTCGAAAAACTCCATGCTGATAACTGTCCAGAAGTCACGCGGAAAACTTTTAAATCCTTTATTGCCTTTATCATTTGCCATAAAATATATTTTTACAAAGATAAGTTTTTGTAGAATAATTAATAATGCAATTATTACAGGCTAAAACTTGCAGAGTTATCATTTAGCTTCTGTTAATTTGGAGTGCTTTTCTTTTTTCCCTTCTTTCGTGTATCAATCTTGATTTGAAAACCACCAGATATCACAAACCTTACATGCTGCGGATTTCTTGACTGACCAACTTCTTCAGAGCTTTCGAGAATTTTATGGCCATAGGAATATTTATATTGGTTAAGTATTATTGGTGAGCTTTGGATATTGTTTGAAAATACTGCTCCTATTTGAATGAAAATATAACTGTATTTTATTGTGAACACTGGTTCACATACCAGTCCCCACTTGTATTTGAAATTTGTTTCAGAATAGCGTTGCGATATTTTGGGGTAATTTCTAGAGTCATCAGTAATTGTATTATAATAATAATCGCTATAATAAATACCGCTTAATTTTATCGCAATGCCCAAATTCAAATCCCTGTCTTTTGAGTCCGGATATATGCATAAGAAAGGCTGTGCAATAATCTTGTGGTATCTGGCATCAGTTTTTTGATAATATTTAATGCCATTTTTACTTTAAATATTGCCTAAGTCTAGAGACATTTCCTTGGTGCTGTTTATATTAGTATACCCATAACCTGTTTGTATCTCGAAGTACTTATTATCATTAAAGCCAAAATTCTTATAATAAATGCCAAAAGACTCAAAGCCCATCTGTCCCATTGTGCCGATAAAGCCTGTTGCCGAAACTCCAAAGCTTTTATTTATTGCATAATTTGCTTGAAGGTCTAAATGGCTTAAACTTATGGCTGCCTTTGCATTGAATTCTCCTTTATTATCAAAACAATTTACATTTGGAGATGAAGGAAAATATGATTTCTACACAAAAGCAGTGCTACATGAGGTTAATATAATTACCGCCAATCCTGAACCAAATATAAATAGCTTTTTATTCAAAACACCTTATTTTTCCTACCTTATGAAATTTGTCATTTCTTTCTTTTCAACTAATGGTAATTCCACAGCACCGGCAGAAGCTTCTTTCATTTTAAGCAGATATAGCATATTTTTCCCAAGGATTCTTATTGTTTGCAATCCCTCAAAGTCTTGATTTACTTCACCCGGCAAGCGACCATGTATTACATTCCAGTAATTGCCGGTAGCCAGAAACATTTCAGCATAAGTCAGGTAGTGGTATAAGCTGTCAAGTGTAGATGAGCCTCCTGTTCTTCTGACTGCAACCAAAGCAGCTCCAATTTTATGTCTGAACATATTTCCATTGGCACCGGAAACATAAAACAGCCTGTCGAGAAAACATTTCATTGTTCCAGCAATTCCTGAGTAATATACCGGTGAAGCCAGAATAATACCATCAGCTGTTTTTATTTTTTGTATCCATTTGTTTACATCATCATTCTTAAAACTACATTCTTCATCCTTGCTTACAAAGCATTTCCCACATCCGATACAGCCATGAATATTTTTATGTCCGATATGCAGAATTTCAAAATCAACTCCCCCATCATTTAGTTCTTTACCTATAACTTTCAGACTTTTGAAAGTATTACCTTCTTTTTTCGGGCTTCCATTTATTGCTATTACCTTCATAATAATTAATTTGTTGATTATCATTATTAATGTTTAACCTTGCAAATGAGCAAAACTCAATATTGTTCTAAATTTTGATTTTTCAATATTAGTCATCATCAAAAATAGAAATTCAATATTTCTATTTGCAGAATTTTATTACATTTTCTTTTCCTGAAACAGAGCCAAGTTCTTCAGCTTTTTTAAAATCTGCGCAGGAATTATCAAAACTTTTAATGCTGACATAAGCTGCGCCTCTGTTATTATAAGCTTCAGCAAATCCAGGAGCATATTCTATTGCTGACGAATAATCTTTTATTGAAAGATCATATTCTCCATTCTTATAGAAAACTACTCCCCGATTATTATATGCTTCTGCAAAATCAGGTTTTATCTTTATTGCTTTTGAAAAGCATGCAAAAGCTTTGTCATTATTGCCTATTATTCCATATATTACACCACATTTGTTATACGCTTCAGCATTAGTAGTGTCAAATTTAATTAACCTTGTATAATAGCTTATAGCTTTTTCATAATCTCCCGCGTTTGAGAATATATTTCCAGCATTAAAGTAAGGATCTGCAAACCCGGGGTTAATTTCAATGGCTTTGTTGAAATCTGAAATTGCTTTCGAAATCATATTTCTTTTTTCGTTAATAACCCCACGGCTATAATATGCCTCAGCAAAGTCTTTTTTCAAATTAATAGCGTTGTTAAAATCATCCATGGCATTGTTCTGTAATCCCATAGATAAATATGTTTTCCCACGAATATAATAAGTCTCCGGAGCTGGTTTGATTTTTATTGCTTTTGAAAAATTATTGATGGCTTCATCGAAAACTCCCTGATAATTGTATGCTACTCCAATATTACTGTATATTTCGGGGCTTTCAGGTTTAATTTTAAGAGCACTTTGGTAATCTGAAATGGCTTTTTCAAAATTCCCTTCTAAAAAGAAAGTATTACCCC
>CAZELC010000135.1:0-7692 GCA_964512865.1 uncultured Bacteroidales bacterium | reverse complement strand
GGAGTATAAACAATAATATCCGGATCATCCGGTATAAGTGATATACTTTCTTCAAAATGTATCTTTATGCCTTCAGAAGCCAACTCATCGGTAAGATGGGTTTTGGTTTTGTCATATCCGCTGACTTCAATGCCAATACTGTTAAAAAAGCGTGCAATAGCACTCATACCGATACCTCCGATACCGATAAAATATGCTTTATGTATGTTTTTTAAATCCAGCAATTTATTTATTAATTAGTCCTATTATTGTATCAGCTATTTTATCATCTGCATCTGTATGCGAGAATGGTGTTATTTTTTCCTGCAATTTAAATTGTGTTTCCTCGTCATTAATCAAAGCAATAACTTTATTAACAAGGGTTTCACTCGCTTCGATATCTTTAACAAGTATTGCTGCACCATGATTTACAAGAGCAAGGGCATTTTTTGTCTGATGATCTTCTGCAACATTAGGAGAAGGAACAAGTATCACCGGTTTTTTTACAGCGCTAAGCTCTGAAATGGCAATAGCTCCGGCGCGCGACACCACTACATCTGCCATTGCATAAGCATAGTCCATTTTTGTAATAAAATCATAGACTTTTATGCCATTATTTTGGCGATCGTCAACTAAAGTTTTAGCTTTTTGGAAATATATTTTACCTGTTTGCCAAATAAGTTGTATTCCTGCATCAACAAAATTTTCAAGAGATTTATCGATAGCTTCGTTAATTGTTCTTGCACCAAGGCTTCCACCAACAACCAAAACCGTTTTTTTAGCCATATCTAATTCAAAAAACTCAGAAGCTCGCACTTTTTTGCCTTCCAGCTTAATTACATCCTGCCTGACAGGATTACCTGTCAAATATATTTTTTCTTTAGGAAAGAATTTTTCCATTCCGTCATACGCCACGCAGATTTTTGTAACCTTAGCCGCCAATATTTTGTTTGTGATACCAGGATATGAGTTTTGCTCCTGAATTAGCGTAGGTATTCCTTTTTTGGAAGCTATCCTGAGAATCGGGCCGCTCGCATATCCGCCAACACCAACAACAACATCTGGTTTGAACTCATTGATAATTTTTTTAGCCTTTTTAAGGCTTTCCATCAGTTTTAACAATACAGATATATTTTTAAATGTAAGTTTCCTTTGAAACCCACTAATATTCAACCCGACAATTTTATAACCTGCAGCAGGCACTTTTTCCATTTCCATTCTTCCTTCTGCTCCGACAAATAATATTTCAATGTCACTAATTTTTCTTTTTAGTGCATTAGCGATAGCAATTGCCGGAAAAACATGCCCTCCGGTACCGCCACCACTGATTATTATTTTTATTTTATTCTGTTGCATATTCTGTTTTTGTTGTGTTTACTTCTGCTGTTACAGTATTTTGTTCATCGTCAGAGAATTCATTTTGTTTTTCGGTTTCCCTGCTAACGCTAAGCATAATGCCAATTGCAATACTGGTAAACCAGATAGAAGTTCCTCCCATACTGATTAATGGAAGAGGTTGACCGGTAACAGGAAAAAGATTTGTAATAATAGCAAAGTGTATAAACGCCTGGAAAACAAGTATAAAACTCATTCCTATACATAGGAGTGAGCCAAATGTCTTTTCACATTTTGTCGCAATTCGGATTCCTCGATAAAGCAATATCAGGTAAAGTAAAATAATAAAAACTCCACCAAGAAGTCCATATTCTTCAATAATAATTGCAAAGATAAAATCTGAATAAGCATGAGGCAGGAAATTTCTTTGTGTGCTGTTACCGGGGAATTTTCCGAAAAAACCTCCGGAAGCGATTGCAATTTTTGATTGATTTGCCTGATATTCTTTGTCAGGATCTTTATGTTCAGGACCGCCGGCAAAACTTTCAATACGGCTTTTCCATGTCCCCAACCTTCCTTTATTGGGTGAGTTCATCAAAATAAGAATAAAGATTCCGGCAGCAAAACCACCTATTAATGCCATGTAAGCAATGTATTTCAAGTTAATTCTCCCAATAAACATTAATATAATGGCAGTTAGAAACAGGATTGCAGCAGTTGAAAGGTTGGCCGGTAAAATAAGCATACAAACAATAACAACAGGGGCAATAATTGGAACAAATGCAGATTTTAAATCTTTAATCTGATCTTGTTTTTTAGAGAGCATTCTGGCTACATAAATAATAAGTGCAAGTTTTGCGAAGTCGGAAGTTTGAAAGTTTATATTTATAACAGGCAGTGTTAACCAACGGCTTGCTTCATTAAGATTTGTTCCTGTAAATAAAGTAATTATCAAAAGAGGAATTGCGATAATAAGTGCCAGTTGCGAAATTCTGGAATACAGCGTATACTTTACAAGATGCGAAAGGTACATAAGGGCAAAGCCCAAAAACAAGATTAATGTGTGTTTTATAAGATAGTATTCAGTGTTTCCGGCTCTTTGCTTGTAAGCAAGCGTTCCTGTAGAACTGTAAACAGCAAGAACTGAAAAAATGGACAGTATAATTACCACTACCCAGATTACTTTGTCGCCTTTTAAATTGCTGAAGAATTTTAACATTCTGTATATTGAATTACCTATTAATCATCATATTAATTACAGTTCCTGAACTGCATTTTTAAATTTGTTTCCTCTATCTTCATAGTTTTCAAAAAGATCGAAGCTGGCGCATGCAGGAGATAAAAGCACAACATCACCCTGTTTACCAAGATAATATGCAGTAGAAACTGCTTTTTCAGCCGAATCAGCATCAACAATTGTTTTAATAATATCGCAAAACGCTTCATGGATTTTCTCATTATTTGTTCCTAAACAAACAATTGCTTTAACCTTACTTTTTACAAGTGCTTTAAGAGGAGAATAGTCATTTCCGTTGTCAACACCGCCAACAATCCAAATAATAGGTTTGTTAATACATTCAAGAGCATACCATGCTGAGTTTACAGTTGTTGATTTTGAGTCGTTTATGAATTCAATTCCATGGACCTTTGACACTGTCTCAAGTCGATGTTCAACACCTTTAAAATCTGAAAAAACCTCTTTAATAATATCTTTTCTTATTTCGTATAATCGATTTGATACGCTTGCAGCCATTGATGTATAAATATTATTAACTCCTGCCAGTGCGATATTATTGAAATCCATATTTAATTATTTATTTTATAATTACCTGATTTTTAATGTTACTATTGTTAAAACCGCCAGAATAATTCCAACTATGAAAAACCGGAACACTATTTTTGCTTCATGATAACCTTTTTTCTGATAATGATGATGTAGTGGTGCCATTAAAAAAATTCGTTTTCCTTCACCATATTTTCTTTTTGTGTATTTAAAATAAGTAACCTGCATCATAACTGATAAACTTTGTAGAAAAAACACACCGCAGAACAATGGAATGAGCAGTTCCTTTCTGATAATAATGGCAAAAACTGCTATAATTCCACCTAGTGCCAGGCTACCAGTATCGCCCATGAAAATTTGTGCCGGATAAGAGTTATACCATAAAAACCCAATACAAGCTCCAACAAATGCAGCAATAAAGACTACCAACTCTCCGGTATTAGGTATATACATAATATTCAGATAATTAGCAAAGACCACACTACCTGACACATAAGCAAATACAGCCAAGGTAACTCCAATTATTGCCGAAGTTCCTGTAGCAAGGCCGTCAAGTCCATCAGTAAGGTTTGCCCCATTAGAAACGGCAACAATAATAAAAATGACTATCGGAATGAAAAGTAGCCATGCCCAGTTATGATATCCATCGCCAATCCATTTCAAAAGAACTGAATAGTCGAATTCATTATTTTTTACGAAAGGGATTGTTGTTTTTGTTGATTTTACAGAAGGTTCGGTGTACCCTGAATGCACTTCCTTATAGTTTTCTATTTTAAATATTTGGTTTGTTGTGGCAAAATTGCTTTGATTCTTATTTTCTTTAATGACAACATCAGAGTGGAAGTACATGGTAAGTCCGACAATTACTCCAAGCAAAACCTGACCAATAACTTTGAACTTTCCGGCAAGTCCTTTTTTATTTTTCTTAAAAACTTTAATATAATCATCAATAAACCCAATTGCGCCAAGCCATATTGTGCTGATTATCATCAGAAGAATATAGATATTGTTTAATTTTGCAAACAAAATTGTAGGAATAAGTATTGCCGATAGAATAATGATTCCTCCCATTGTAGGTGTTCCCTGTTTCTGTACTTGACCTTCCAACCCGAGGTCTCTTACAGTTTCACCAATCTGTTTCTTTCTTAACAATTTAATTACGCTTTTCCCCACTATCATTGAAATGATAAGAGAAGTAACAACTGCCATTGCAGCTCTGAAAGAAATGTATTGAAAAACGCCTGCTCCGGGCAATTCAAAAGTTTTTCTCAGATAATCAAACAAATAATAAAACATCTCTATACTTTTATTTATTCAACAAATATTCTTTTAAAATTTCCTTATCATCAAAAGGATATTTAACACCATTTATTTCCTGATATTTTTCATGTCCTTTTCCAGCAACAACTATTATATCATTTTTCCCGGCAAGTGAACATGCTGTTTTAATAGCCTCAGTTCTGTTTTCAATAGACAGAACCTTTCTTTTATAAATAATATCAACACCTTTAAGAATATCAAGTATAATATCCTCTGGTTCTTCAGATCTTGGATTATCAGATGTTACAATTACTTTATCACTTAATTCGCATGCGATTTTAGCCATTTCAGGTCTCTTTGTCCGGTCTCTGTCGCCACCAGCACCAAAAACAGTAATCAGCTGTTCTTCGCCAGTTCTTATTGAATTAACTGTTGAGAGGATGTTCTTAAGAGCATCCGGAGTATGAGCATAATCAACTATTGCAGTTATATTTTCATCGTTTCTTATATACTCAAAGCGCCCTTCAACCGCATTTAAACCTGACAGAACACTTAAGACTTCTGTTTTATCTTGATTGAGCAGAACTGCAGTACTGTATATTGCCAAAATATTATAAGCATTAAAGTTGCCAACAAGCTTGAACCAGGCATCAATACCATCTATATTTAATTGTAATCCGGAGAACTGGTTTTCGATAACTTTACATTTAAAATCGGCTAGTGTTTGCAGACTATAAGTATATTTTGAAGCCTTAGTGTTTTGAGTCATAACTAAGCCATTTCTGTCGTCCATATTTGTCAATGCGAACGCTTCTGGTTTCAGGTTATCAAAAAAGGCTTTTTTTGCTTTAAGGTAATTATCAAAAGTATGGTGATAATCAAGGTGGTCATGTGTTAGGTTTGTAAATACACCACCTGAGTATGATAATCCGGCAATTCTTTTCTGATCGACAGCATGTGAGCTAACCTCCATAAAAACAAAGGAGCAACCTTCATCGGCCATCATACGAAGTAATGAATTAAGCTTTACAGGATCGGGAGTTGTATGAGTTGCAGGCAAAACTGTTCCGCAAATTTTGTTGCAAACGGTTGAAAATAAACCTGCTTTATATCCAAGCTTGGTAAAAAGCTCATAAAGCAATGTTGCTACTGTAGTTTTTCCATTTGTACCTGTTACGCCTACCAATTTTAAGTCGGCAGAAGGATTGTCATAATAATTTGAAGCAAGTACTCCCAATGCCAAGTTACAGTCAGAAACTTTGATATAAGTTACATTTTTTCTTATATTTTGTATCAAGCTCTCACATACAACTGCAGATGCGCCATTATCGATTGCCTGTTCAATATAATTATGTCCATCAACTTTACTTCCTTTAACAGCAACAAACAAACCGCCCTTAATGACATCCTTCGAATTAAAAGAAATGGCGGTAATTTTAACATCGGTTGAACCAATTACATCAATTGCCTCACAGTTAACCAGAATTTCGGCTAAGTTTTTCACTGCTTAACGGTTTTTTTAGTTTTATTTTTATCTTTTTGTTTTGAATCCTGCGGTTTCTGCTTTTCGGCTGATTTAACCTTTTTCTCAGGTGTCTTCTTCTTATTATCAGTCTTTTTGACATCCGCCGGTTTTTTATTATCCACTGGTTTTTTATTATCTGCCGGTTTTTTTACCTGAGCCGGTTTCTTTACTTTATTTTCATCATCATGCTTATTTACAGTGGGTTCACTATCTTGTTTTTGTTCAATTTTTACAACAGTTTGAGATTGATAAGTATTTGTCATTGATAAATACAATCTGATTTTTTTATCGGCCGGAAACATCTCTCCAGGTTTTGGACTTTGGTCAATAACTTTTCCCAATCCGTTCACTAAAGCTATATAGCCGCAACTGTCAAGGATATAAACAGCATCTCTTGCGCCCATTCCGATAAGATTAGGAACGACATCTTTTGCAAAAATAGAATTGGTAAATGTTATAGAATTATTTACAATATCAGACTTAACCCATTCAGAACCATAATCTGTAGTAGTAACTTTATAATTCAGTCCTTTATAAATCTCAAGAAGATCTTTTTGATACCCTTGTTTAGAAGATGGTGGTGTCCCGATTACCGGTGCATTTGTATTTTGTTCTGGTATTTCCAGTCGTGTGGCAAATACTTTATCAGCTATTTCTTTGAATACCGGAGCAGCAATGAGGCTACCATAATATTCTCCGCCTGTTGGTTTAAATATGATAACTATACATGAATACTTTGGTTTATCGGCAGGGAAATAACCCACGAATGAAGCAGTGTATCTGTCAATATACTTTCCTCCTTCATAAACTTTTGCAGTTCCTGTTTTTCCTGCAATTTTATATGGTGCTTTTTTAATATTTGTTGCCGTACCTCTAAGAACAACACCTTCAAGGAGCTTTCTTACTTTATCAAGAGTACTTTTTGAACAAATAGATTTGTTTATGATATAAGGTGAAAAAGCCTGTTTTAAAACTCCCATTTGTCTGATTTCTCTTACAAAGCGCGGGCGAACCATTACACCATTGTTAGCTACGGCATTATAAAGCGACAGAATTTGCAAGGGAGTAAATTTTACAACATATCCAAAAGGTATTGTTTCAAGATCGCTTATATCAATATTGACTTTAGGGTTTTTCTCTCCTTCAAGTTCGAGTCCCAGCATTTTCCCCATTCCCATTTTATCAAGATAATCTTTAAATCTTGCAGGCTTACTATGAAATATGCGATAACAAATCTCGGCAATTCCCACGTTTGAGGATTTTTCGAATGCTTTTGCCAAAGAAACGCGGCCATAACCTTCTTCATGTGAATCGACTATTGGTTCTTTTCTGTTTCCAATCTTTTTCTTGCCGGTATTAACCAATGTGCTTGTATCTGCCTCACCACTTTCGAGTGCAGCAATTACAGATGCTAATTTAAAGATTGAGCCCGGCTCGATAAGTTCGCCAATGGCAAAATTGTAGTTTTCAGTATATTTGCCGTTTTTATCAAGGTTAAGATTGGTAATTGCTTTTACATAACCGGTTTCAACTTCCATAAGTACTGCTGTTCCCCATGTAGCATTATTAGAATCAAGACATTTTCGTAATGCACTTTCTGCAACATCCTGAAGATTAATATCAATTGTCGAATAAATATCACAGCCATTTTTGGGCTCGATAAGGTTAACATCAGTGACAGCTTTCCACGTTCCGCTTCCAATCTTTTTCATAAGCATTTTTCCGCTTTCACCTCTCAGGAATTTGCTGTAAGCGCCTTCAAGACCAACATAATAAGGATGTTCTAATGTATCTATCCTCATACCACCCT
>CAZELC010000134.1:0-7724 GCA_964512865.1 uncultured Bacteroidales bacterium | reverse complement strand
AACAGAAGAAATGTTAATACAATGATACAATTATCAATTCAGATAAATTGTTAATAATATTCTTATGTCAAAAATCAATTGTTTGGGAAAATTTATTAAAAAATTATAAATTTGCTATAAACCATCAAACAAACAATATGTCAAAAAACAGGCATAGGAAAAAACAGCACCAAACAAGTAAAGAACTTGAAAAGGTTTCGAGAGCACATCACCGCAATCTTTTTTTTGAAAAGCTGAGAAAGATATGCAAACTTGTGGCAGGGGATGATGTTTACAAGATGCTTCCACAGAAATTTCTTGAGCATGTATACGATGTCCGTTTTCTCCCTTCTAAAACTATTCCCGCTTCAGGTCACAATATTCCAAAGTCGGTAATGCAGGAAATCTCTATGCTTGTTAACCCTCTGGCAAATATGAGGGACACGCCAATTACTTCTTCAGGTGTGAAAATTCCACTTGATGAATATTTTTCAGTATCACTCACTTTCATGATTATGATTAAGAAATTGGAGGATTCTGAATTTAAAGAAGCTGCGGAAGTAAAACGCCGCATGATTGAATATACAGATTATGAAAAAGGTCTCGAAATTGCTGAACTTGATATGGCACACATATTACAATCGCTCGCGGTTTCTTTTAATGATCTGGCCGACAGTATTTACTGGTTTAAAATAGACACTGAGCTGGCAAAAGGACGCTTCAATTATTTAAATGCACTTTTTTTACATCGATACTATCCGGAAAAGAGAAGTGTTATTATTAATGGTATTTCACGGCCGGTTTCAAGGGTTTGTTTTGCGATTGGAAATGAAGGAGTCAGAAATATATCTGTTAAAGCCTCTGCTCTTGGTTTGGAAGGTTATGAAGGTAGTTCTGAACTTGAAGTTTTTATACAGTCCCATGCGCTTATCAGAATGGATGAAAGGTTGGATTGTGTGATAAAAGGTTTTATGCATTTCACACTTGTACTTTCCTTGGATAAGCCTGTTGTGCACATTGATAGGCATGGAAATATGTTTATAGAATTCAGGATATTCGAAACGAAGGCAGGTTATCTTCTTGTAAAAGTTATTGATAATATGCTGATAATTCAGACTTTTCTTTTCCTTACAAACAATGGCACTCCCGAAGGTGAAAAACTCAAAGAAATATATGGACTTGGTATTCTGGATAAAAAATATCTTGCTATTGACAAGTTAAGTGCATTCATGGCAGAAGATCTTTCAAAAAATGAACAATTGGTAAAGATACTAAATGATATAGAATGTTCAAATGTCTTCGACCTTTACGAAAAATGTTGTGGAATGATAATAAAAGATTCTAAATCACCTAGCCCCGAACTTCTGAAAAAATATCTTGGGATGATTTAGAATAAAGAAAATGCAGTCAATAGCAATATTCGCTATCAATTAATTGAAGCTTGCACAAATTACTGTCAAATTTCTAAATATCAAATTTAAATGTCCTGCGAATCACAATAATTACAATTTAAGATAACATACGGGTTACAATAAAAGGATACATTTATTTTAAAAAAGCACGGTAATTTTTCACATTATAATTATCTGGAAAGTTCTCATTTTTTCATTCAGTAAAAACGTATAATAAATCTTGCGAAAATTATGATTCTATTAAAAAATTATATATATTTGATTTTTTTAATATTAAATATACTTATAAATATTTGTAAACCAATGCAAATTTTGTAATTAATTTATAAATTTTATTTTTTCTGAAATGATCAATTATAGAAAAGCATTAGCATTACTGGGAATTATTTTTATCTGTTCAAGAGTTATTGCTCAATTACCAACATCTGGTTTATTGGCATGGTATCCTTTTAATAGTAATTCTAATGATGAAAGTGGTAACGGAAATAATGGAACGCTGTATGGAACTTTATTTACATACGATAGGTTCGGCATGCCAAATTCAGCCTGCAGTTTTAATGGGGTAGATGAATACATGATATCGAACATAAACTCAACTATTACCAACTATTCAATTTCTCTTTGGTTTAGAACCTCAGGTTCGGGAGTAATGTTTACCAATTCATCTACAAATGATCTAACAGCAGGTCAGGGTGATAAAAGAATATATATGAATAATTCAGGACAAATTATCACAGGGGTTTATAACTCTGGAGTATATTCGATTACAACTTCCGGAACTTATAATGATTACAATTGGCACCACGTGGTTCTAAGGCAGGATAATACGTCCATTTCATTATTTATTGATAATTTGCTCTATTCGTCATATAATCATATCTCTGGAACAAATAGTAATTATTGGTTTGGTATAGGATATTCTTATTTAATATCTGACTGGCCAAATAGACCTACTTCGTACTATTTTAATGGATTAATTGATGATATAGCTATTTATAACAGAGCAATAACAAATAATGAAATTTCTGTTTTGTATAACCTTATGCCACCGGCTCCCGTAGCAAATTTTTGTGCATCATCAACATTCATTTTTCCTGGTGAAGCAGTTGATTTTACAGACCTATCATTAAACTCACCAAGTTCCTGGTACTGGTCTTTTGGAGACGGACAAACATCAGCATCTCAAAATCCCGTGCATACATATAACAGTCAGGGTGTCTATTCTGTTACATTAAGTGTCAACAATTCAGTTGGAAGCAATAATATGACTAAGTATAATTATATTTATGTGGGGATGGTTGTTGATACATCTTGCGCTATTGATAGGACATTTGGTAATAACGGGAAGATATATACTGACTTTGGAATAAATAACGGAACTGATGATGTTTGTGATATTGCTGTTCAGACTGACGGGAAAATAGTTGTATTAGGAAGCAACAGCACATATTCGCCGCAGACTCAATATTCAACATACGAGATTGCAAGGTACAATGTTGACGGTTCACCAGATTATACATTTGGGGGTTCAGGAAAAGTAAGTTACCAGATTGGCAGCTCAATAAATAGCAATTGTAATGCTGAAGCTTTAGCATTACAGAATGACGGCAAAATTGTCATTGTTGGTAGTACATTTTCTGATATATCAGAATATGATTTTGCAATTGTAAGATTAAATTATAACGGTAGCCTTGACCAAACTTTTGGCACGAATGGAGTTGTATATACTGAAAATTTTAATACAGGAGCAGGATATTCTATGGATTTAGCAAAAGATGTCGCAATTCAGCCTGATGGAAAAATTATTGTTGTTGGCAGTACTTGGTACAGTAGGTCTGATTTTGCAGTTGCAAGATACAATACAAATGGGACTCAAGATGCTTCTTTTGGAAATAATGGCAAAGTTGTAAAAACTGTAGGCGGTTTTGATGAAGCAAAAGCTGTTGCAATTCAGCCAGATGGGAAAATTATCGTTGCAGGGCGTTCAATAAACTCAACTACTGATTATGCATTAATAAGATGTAATTCAGATGGAACAATAGATCAGGGATTTGGTACAAATGGACAGATAATCACTGATTTCTACTCAAGCTCAGACGAAATTAATGACATTAAAATTCAACCTGACGGTAAAATAATAGTAGGAGGTTTTTCAATGGTTTATAATGGGCTTAGTGCAATTTCTCAATTCAGCATGGCACGTTATAATTCAACCGGAGTACTTGATAATTCATTTGGTACAGGTGGAAAAGTCGTTAGTAATTTTGGTACTACAAGTAACTCACAGATAAATGCTATTAAGTTATTGAGTAATGGAGATATTATTGCTGCTGGTTTTACCTTTTATATTGGTGGAGATTTCTTAATCGCTAAATACAAACCCAGTGGTATACTTGATGCAAATTTTTGTACTTATGGAGCATCATATACTGATTTTGGAAGTAATGACGTACTTCGGGGAATTGATTTTCAGAATAATAAAATTGTTGCTGCCGGTACAACATCAGCACTTGGTAATCTGGATTTTGCAGTCACAAGGTACAACATAGTAAATTATGGAATTGAGAACGAAGAAAATATTTATAATAATCAATTTGATTTCATAATTTATCCAAATCCTGTTTGTGATAAATTAAATATTGAAATCAAAAATAATGGAAGACAGATAAATTTTGAGATATTTAACTCAATTGGGCACATTATTAAGAAGGGACAGGGTGTTGGTAAAATTGAAATTAATACTGAAAATTATGACAATGGGCTATACTTTATAAAACTTTATGATGATAAGTATTTTGATGTCAGGAAATTCGTTAAATCAGTGAGACTATAATTTTGTTTTCCACAATTATTTAGTTGAACTGATCCCGAGCTAAGCCGGAGGAGCACAAGGGTCTTATTCCCTGCCGACTGACTGCCGTTAGGCAGGCTTACGGCGAAAACATGAAATATTTTATTTATAGATACCCCGCTGCTCTGCGGCGGGGAGTTTCATTATTAATTACTAAATAGCTTAATTAAATGTGAAAAAGGAGAAAACTTGTCTATTTTATTTAGTTTTTTAATCCAATTTCTGAAAGCAACTGGAATGCAATAAATCGCACTTTTGTGAAAAAGTAAATAATAATAATGTAAATTAATCCTTAACTCATAATATTATGAAATTTTCTCTATTATCAAAACTATTGTTTGTTTCACTAATACTTGTTAATTTAAGCACTATTAGCGCATTTTGTCAAAATGAGGAAGATGAAGATGAAGAAGAATATCAAGAGAAATCAAATAATCTGAACAATGCTATCAAGACTTTTAACACAAAAATGAATGAGCTGAATAATAAGCAAAAAAAAGAAAATGACGAGTTGATGGAGAAGATTAAACAACAGAACAAGGCAAACCTGCAAAAACAAAAAGAACAACAAGAAAATACCATTAAAACATATCAGGAAAAGAAAAGCAATTATAAGAATGGAAATTACTCCAATCCTAATATAGATAATAATAACAATAAGAATGTAAACAATAATTATCGTCCGGTTAACAATAATAGTAATAATAAATACTATTCCGAACCTGAATCGTCCACCAAAAATAACTATAATTCAGGTCAACGACCTTTGCCAAATTCTGAAAATACAAATTCGAACAATTCTGTAAATAAAACAACAAATAGTAAGCTGACTGGACGATCAATGGTTTTTTTACAAAATGATATGAATTATACTCCAATGGGATATAATAAAATGGTAACTTTTAAAAGTGGTACGTATGTTACATTGTATAATGGTTATGTGATTGAAGGTACTCTTGCAAATGATCAATTTTTTGCTGTTGATAAATATATTAACATGATTTGTTTTAAGAAAGGAACTACAGTATGGTTCAATGTTGACGGTGGGATAAATGCAGGTTATTTAAGCGGAAATTGGAATATTACACCTTCTGGTTTTACTAACCAAGTCAGTTTTAAAGATAAAACATTTGTCAAATTTGATAAAGAAAAAGGATTGATAGAAGGGACATTAAATGGGAATTTCAACATTAAAGCCTGCGGATTCACCGGAATGGTTGCATTTAAAGACAGTGAACCAATTTGGTTTGATACTGATGGCGGTGGTGTAATTACTGGTACAATATTATATGGGTACAAATTTGGTAACAACTCATATAATGCAGGTGATCAGGTACATTTTGACTGTAAAGGGGGAACATGGAGAGGTGTTGGTGCCAATTAATAGTTGTCTTGTTTTCTGAATCATGTTAAAAGTTATTATAATAATAATATTACTGCTGACATTTTGTAATTTTAAACACCACTAAAACAACCCAAAATATTTTAAATCAGTGAGACTATAATTTTGTTTTCCAAAATTATTTAGTCGAACTGATCCCGAGCTAAGCCGAGGGATCACAAGGGTCTTATTCCCCGCCGCCTGACTGCCGTTAGGAAGGCATGCGGCGAAAATATGGAATATTTTATTTATTGATACCCCGCTGCTCTGCGGCGGAGAGTTTCATTTTAAAGGTTGTATGTTATTAATGGTTGTCTAAGGTTAAAAGCAATATTTCATTTTTTTGCTCAAGTAACTTATAAACTGTTTGTTATTTGAATTATTTTCGTGAAGTTTTGGGGTTATCTTTTATTCTAATCTTTAAAGGGTTAGTTTCCTGTCGTTTTGTGGTACAAAAAAACCTGCCAGGCTGTTACCCCCGGCAGGCGCTTAAAAAAAAATTAATTCTCCATTCTCCATGTACCGTTCTGCGTGTTCCAGCTTTAGCTTAAACCGCTTCCATAACAATATCCAATGAAGTCATCTCACCTTCTGCAATAATGACTTTTATTATTTGTTCTATAAAACCGGCCTTACTAACTTTGACCTCATATTCGCCTTTTGGCAAATTTTTAATATAGAATTGTCCGTTAACAGAAGTTTTTTTGACGACAGAAGCACTTTTTTCATTATTGTTCCTGAATGAGAAAACAACATTATGCAGAGGAATATTGCTGGTGTTTTCTATCACATTAGCTTTCAGAACAATTTTGCCATGGCTTGAACCGATAAGAAATCTTGACAATTTGAACTCTTTGTAAAACTCAGGACAAATTTCTTTGAAAACCTCAATATCCATGTCGAGTCTGTTCTTAAGTATTAAATCGTTTTCGGCGAAAAGTTGTTTGATTGTTTCGGTAGCGTTCATCTTTTGAACCCTCGCATCACGGGGTCTAGAAATAGCACAGGAAAATATTTCCTCAGAATTTTGCAGGTCGCTGATAACGCCTTGTGTTATACCATAAGCACCAAGACTGGCAAGGTGTTCCTTCGCTTTTGCAATAATAAAATTTGCTATTCCAGAAAGCTCAGTATGTTCGATAAGATGAAGCTTTGAAGCAGTAAAAGTTACACTTTTTGCAAGTTCGCCATTCCCGGTTGTGTGAGCAAAGGATCTTAACCTGTTTGCTGTGAAAAGAACTTTCACACAAAGATTTTCCTGTTTTTGCCTTTTATCAACGGTAATACCCGTGAGTTCAGCTATCTGGATGTCCCGGTTCTTTTTAATCAGCAGAACATTTGAATTGAAAAGGTTTATTGAGTCCGAAAACGGACCATCATTAACCCATACTGATTTGAATCTGTTACTGACGGAATCTACTGAGTAGTACATCATCAGCTTTGTTTCTTGAGCTTTATTCATACTCTTAAAATTTAAAAAATTAATAATTATTTTGACTAAAAAAACCACTAATTGGTTAAAGTAAGAATATGAATCATTGGCTATAGGTTAGTTAATACTTATTTAAACATTGAACTCAGAACACTGAACATTTTGAACTTTGAGCTTTCGTCATAAGTAATACACACAACTCGCCTTTTACCCTTACGCAAAACTGAAATATTTTTAATATTTTTTTTAATTGACTGATTTTGAGGAAGAATAATTTTTAATATTTTTATTTATTAAGCAGGGCAATAAATTTATCATCCTTTTATTGATGTTTTATTAATTTGAAAACAAATAATTGAATTTTCAGGAGGGGAAATTTAAAAATGTTTACAGTAAAGGATTAATTACAAGAGGTAATAATTACAAGGTCTAACTCTGGAAATTTCTTAAAATCTCTATCATCAGTAACAATTTTCCAGTTTTGCATTTTTGCCAATTCAATATAATAGCTGTCATTAAAATCTATTTCTGGCATTAATTCAAAAACTCTGTCAATATCAATGGCATTAAAATTATCAGTACATTTAGAGCTAATACGTAATATTTGATTAATTTGATTTGTAATCTCATTGACTGTTTCTTTGTATCTATCTGTACCAACAAAATCAT
>CAZELC010000133.1:0-7745 GCA_964512865.1 uncultured Bacteroidales bacterium | reverse complement strand
AATAGTTTCTATATTTACACTATCGTTTCGAGTACCTTCTTTAATAGTAACGGTTTTAGTTTGCGTATAATAACCATCCTTAACTGCTGTAAACATATATGTTTTATTTATATCCAATTTCGATGTAAACTCTCCTTTTGAATCAGATTTTAATGAGTCAATAAATTCGTCTTCAATATTTTCGATTATAACTTGAATATTACTAATTGGATTTGTAATTGAACCGAATAGTTCTTTTGTTTTACCTTTTAATATAAGTCCTTCCGCTTTTTTGGTAATTAAATCAACATAAATGGTATCTCCATCAGTATTTTTAACTTTAATGGTTTTCGATTGTGTATTATACCCATTTTTCATTATGGAAACTACAAAAGGGGTAGTAAAATCAACACTTTCAGTAAATATTCCATTTTTATCAGATTTAAGAACTTTTTTATACTTACTTTCATCATTTTTAATTTTTACTTTTAGGTTGGTAAGTTCAACTAAGGAATTATCTTTTTGCAATTCAAATGTTCTTATAACAAGTATACGTTGTCTGTTAGGAATTAACGAATAAGAGTAAATATCATCTTCTCCAACTCCTCCATCTCTGTTTGATGAAAAGAAACCGGATTCATTTTGCTTAGTAATTAAAATTGAAAAATCATCTTTAGATGAATTTATGGGATATCCCATGTTTCTAGGACTCGACCATTTATTTTTACTGCCCTTAGTATAATAAATATCAAGTCCACCCATGCCTTTAATATTATCACTGGCAAAATATAATATCCCGTTATTATCAACATAAGGAAAAACTTCTTTACTATCCGTATTTATAGTGCTTCCTGCATTAACCGGGGTGCTCCATTTCCCATTCACCCATTCACAATAATAAATATCAGTACTTCCATATCCACCCGGCATATCTGACGAGAAGTATAAAGTTTTTCCGTCGGGAGATAGCGCCGGATGTCCTACAGAATATTCTGTATTGTTATACTCGAATGGCTTTATGTTTATCCATTTACCATTATCGTATTTAGCAGAATATATTTCCAAACGATTTTCATAACCGCTTAAGTCAAAATTATTATTCCAGTATGTAGGGTCATTATTGATTGGTGATTGTTTAACTTTAATGATTTTTGTCCGTGTGAAATATAAAGTTTTAGAAATACTATCATATGAAGCCTGACCATTATGAAAATCAGAGTTTAGAGAATCAATTAAAATAGGTTTTGCCGAAAGGGTTCCAATAATATTTCCACTAATAGAATAAATTTTCATAAAAGGATTTCCTGTCCATTCACAAATTTTATCGGTTCCTGAAGTACTCTGCCTGTCGGATGAAAAATAATATTCTTTACCGATTTTAATCAAACCAAATTCAGAATTAATAGAATTTAAAGATCCAATATTTTTAGCTTCAAAGAAAACAGAGTCGCCATCCATTCTTTCTATAGATTTCTGACAAGAGTTGACCCATTTTTTGATATTATTTTTTTCCGAAGGTTCAAGGTCAGAATATTTTAAAAATTCAGTTTTTGCTTCTTTGTATTTGCCATTTGATTTTAAAATTTTTGCATAAGTAAAAATATCGGCGTTAGTATAATTATTAGAAGTAATTAATTTTAACATCCATTCTTCTGCTGTTTTTGTATTTCCGGTCATCATGTAGCAATTAACCAAATCCCTTATTGCATAAGGTTTTGCAGCTGGAGTTTTCAGGTATTCATTATAAAGTTCAATTGCTTTTGAATATTCATAATTTGCTGCTGCTTTTTGCGCTTTCTGCAAACCCGATTGTGCAAAAACAGAAGTGCAGAAAACAGAAAGCAAAATGGATACTACAATATACCTGCTCATATTATAAAGTGTTTTCATATTTATCAGTGTATAATTTTATTAGAAATACCTAATGTTATTCATCTTCTTGATTGGAGTCTTTCCTGGAATAAAATATCCAAGAGAAAGTTCATGACTCATATAGTTTTTTAATACCGATGTTGTTATTGTATAAGCATATCCAATACGGAATTTATCATTTACATTATATTCTGTCATAATAACAAGAGCATCTCTTTTTTTGAGTGAATTAGTTAATGATTCATTTACCAGAAACATTGAACCGAATCGATATGTACATCCCAGCCAAAATTTTTGATTATATAGGAAGAATGCATTTAAGTCAATATTTGATGGCGATTTGTATGCATGTTTAAAAAGAAAACTGGGTTTAAATTTTAATTTAGGAAGAACATCAAAAACGTATCCGGAAGTTAAGTAATAATGCCGAACCTGATCAACATAATATGGTTGGTTTTTAAAAACATTAGCCAATAAATCTGCAACAGAAAAACCTGCATAAAAACGATCGCTATAAAAGAATAATCCTGTTTTAGCATCTAATAATATTTTATTTTCTAATGTTTTTGGAACTGCAGGGTCGTCCTGGGTTGTAGTGGTTAACTTAGTTCCATCAATAGAAAAATTTGAAGCTCCAACTGCAAGACCTAAAGCAAGTTTATATTTTGCATTTACTTGTAATTTATAAGAGTAACTACCAAAAATACTTTGCTGAGATTGTGCTCCTATTTTATCGTTCACAACATGTATTCCAAGACCTACTTTATTTGTAAAAGGCCCCTCGATACCAATTGATTGTGTTGTGGGAGAACCATCAAGTCCTGCCCATTGTTTTGATATGATAGCATTTGCATTGATTATTTCTTTTGTCCCGGCATATGCAGGATTGATAACCAATTCATTAAAAATGTATTGATTGTATTGCGAATTTTGCTGTGCATAGCTAGATGCTGCTATCAGAAATAGGATTGAAATATAGCGAATTCGTTTCATATATATTATTTTTTATTTTTCAGATTAACGCATTATAGTAATATATCCTTTGTAGGTATTTTCTTCTTTACACATTGTTACTTTTAAGTAGTAGAAATAAGTTCCTTCACTTAAATTGTCGCCATCCCAGGTATTTTGATATCCTTTTACAGAATATACTTCATTACCCCAGCGGTTAACAATAATTAACTCATTATCGGGGTAAAGTTCAATATTTTTGATTTCCCACTTATCATTTATTCCGTCACCATTTGGAGAGAATGTGTTAACAATACCTATTGGTTCAATAATATCGCTTGATAGAACTATAGCACTTGTTGATTTTAAGCATCCATTTATAGCTGTAACTGTAACAGTATATGTACCGGGACACAAATTACTTATTGATGAAGTGGTCATTTGGTTACTCCATAAATAAGAATTAATAGGTACAGTACCTGTATCAGCCATAGTAACACTTCCGTCGCAGGAAGCACAATTACTTGTGTTTGTTGCAGACAAAGAATAATCAGGCAATGGATTAACTGTAATGGTTTCACAGATTGAAGCAGTACAGCCATTGGTTGCCGTAACGGTTACACAGTAACTGGTTGTAATATCAGGAATAACAGTAATAGCAGAATCCGTTTCAACTGGTGTAGTGTTCCATTCATATGTATCTCCACCAGATGCTATTAGTGTTACAGCTGCGCCTTCACAAATAATATTATCAGAAGCTACAATGCCAGGAATTGCTGTATTAACAACAACCATTACAGAAGCAGAATTTGTACAACCATTTGATAATTCAGTTACTGTTACCGAATAAGGAGTACTGGTTATAGGACTTACAGTAATGCAAGCCGTTGCATCTCCTGTATTCCAGATATACACATCACCACCTGAAGCGCATAAGTTCATGGTGTCTCCTAAACATATTATTGGTGTTGAAGGATTAAAGCTAATAGTTACAACATCGATGATAACTACAGCAAAACCTGTCATAGTAACAGAGCAAGATGTTGCAGTATCTGTTGCAATAATAGTGTATGTCCCAGCTGTTGTTTGATTTCCAAATGAAATAGATGAACCTGTTCCCATAATTGGTACACCAATAGGACCTCCATTATTTAACTGATAACTTACTCCTATCTGAGAACCACTTAATCCTACAGGAACACCATTACCACCCGAACAATAATGGCCTCCACCAGTAACTGTAAATAAATTAGGTAAAGGATGAACAGTAATATTATAAACTGTTGCTGCACTTGCATTACAACCATTTGCATCAGTATAATTAACACTTACTGTTTGATTACCTGCTGTATTCCAGGTTATAGTAATTGTGTTACTAGTATTTGTTCCACCTCCTGTTACAATAGCTCCAGTAGAAACGGTCCAATCATAATTGGTCATACCTGTTTGAGTTGTATAAGTATTGCCTGTTGAGCCAATACAAACAGAATTGGGACCTGTTATAGTAGGAACAGGTAAAGGATTTACCGTTACATTATAAACTGTTGCAGATGTAGCTGTACATCCAAAACTATTTGAGTAATTTACTGATACTGTTTGAGCGCCTGCTGTATTCCATGTAACAGATACTGATGTATCAGTAACAGTGCCTCCAGCAGTAACAGTGCCTCCAGCAGAAACATGCCATTCATAATCTGTCATTCCGCTTTCTGTAATATATATTCCGGAATCACCAAGACAAATAGAATTCGGACCAGTAATGGTAGGTACAGGTAAAGGATTCACATCAACAGTGTAAATAGTTGCAGTTGCTGCATCACAGCCAAAAATATTTTCATAATTAACACTTACAGTTTGTGCTCCAGCAGTATTCCATGTAACTGTAATGGAATTGGTACCAGTCCCGGCAGTAATAGTGCCACCAGCAGAAACAGTCCAAATGTAATTATCCATTCCGGCTTCAGTAATATAGATATTTCCAGTAGTACCGGCACAAATTGAATCAGGTCCGGTAATAGTAGGCACAGGTAAAGGATTAACGGTAACATTAAGCACTGTAGCAATACTTGCAGTACAGCCATTAATATCGGTATAATTAACACTTACAGATTCTGCACCAACAGTATTCCATACAATAGTAATTGTACTATTTGATGAAGAACCAATAATAGAACCACCTACAACATTCCATACATAGTTTGACATTCCATTTTCAGTAGAATATATTCCTGTATCGCCTTGACAAATTGTAATAGGTCCAGTAATAGTAGGTACAGGTAAAGGATGAACAGTAACATTATAAACAGTAGCTCCAGTAGCAGGACAACCAAAACTACTGGTATAGCTTACGCTTACAGTTTGAGCACCGGCAGTATTCCATGTAACCGTAATTGAATTAGTACCCGAACCGGCGGTAATAGCGCCACCAGCTGATACAGCCCAATTGTAATTTTGCATACCTGCTTCAGTAGTATATACATTCCCAGTTGAACCTATACATGTTGAGTTTGGACCGGAAATAGTAGGTACGGGAATTGGATTAACAGTAACATTATAAACAGTTGCATTTGTAGCTGTACAACCAAAACTATTTTCATAATTAACAGTTACAGTTTGAGCACCTGCAGTATTCCATGTAACCGTAATTGAATTAGTACCAGCACCAGCAGTGATTGCTCCACCAGCTGAAACGGTCCAAACATAATTTGTCATTCCGGCTTCAGTAGTATATACATTTCCTGCTGTACCTGCACAAATTGAATTAGGTCCTGAAATAGTTGGATTTGGAACAGGATTCGTTGTTATAGTAACACTTCCCAACATGTTGTTAGTACATCCTGTAATAAGATTGGTTGCAACTACAGTATATGTTCCAGCATCAGAGTAATACCCAAAATTGATTGCAGAGCCAGTACCAATTACATTACCCACAGATGGCGGTGTAGCATTTAAAATTAAATCATAAGAAATTCCTGATTGAGAGTTATCTAAACCAATTAGTAAACTATCATTTGCACATATTGTACCACCACCCGTAACATTAAATTGTAAAGGTATTGGGTTAATAATAATGATAATAGTATTTGAGAAACCAATACATCCTGAAGGATCGGTAGCTTTAACCCATACAGAATCACCAGCATTTAAAGTACAGGAATTATAAATATTAGAAACACCATTTTGAACAGAAGTTCCATTAACATAAAAATCATAGGTAGAGAAAGAAGGAGAAGCAGTTAAAGTAACACAATCATTTGAACATATAGTATCATTTGGACTTGCAGAAAGTGTAAGAACAGTAGTATTATTGTTTAATGTTTCACTGGCTTTTGCAGTACAACCGTTTGCATCAGTAACAGTAACGGTATATATATCAGCGCAAAGACCTGTTATTATTTGTGTAGTTAGAGTATTGCTCCATTCATAATTATAAGCAGGTACACCACCTGATACATTGGCTGTCATTGTACCGTCACATAAACCACATGTTGGTATTGATGAAGTTATACCAACTGATAGGGTTGGGCTTATAGTAAGTGTTACATCATCTGTTGCTGTACATCCTAATGCGTCTGTAATAGTAACAGTATATGTGGTAGTTGCTGTAAAACAAGCTTCCGGATTGGCAATATCTGTAAAATTTAATCCTGTTGCAGGACTCCAGCTGTATGAATAAGGAGATGTTCCTCCACTTGCAGTTAGTATTCCTCCAATAGTTTTACAGCTGCTGCTGCATACAATTGTGTCATTTCCTGCATCGGCAATCAATTGCGGGTTGACAGTAAGATATACTGAATCAATAGCGGTACAGCCCAATGCATCCGTAACGGTTAAAAAATATTCAGTACTTAAAGTCGGACAAACCTCAGGGTTTGCTTCTGATGATGAAAAACCAGATGGTACACTTTCCCAATTATATATATATGGTCCTGTTCCTCCTGAACCTGTTGGGGAACCTCCAATATTAATACAGTCATTATAGCATAAAGTAGCAGGTAAGCCTGCTTCAGCAAATACTTGTGAACCAACAGTTACTGTTGCTGATGCAGATGAGGTACAACTATTCCCATCGGTAACAGTAACTGTATATACTGTGGTTACTATTGGGCAAGGGGTAATTGTGGCAGTAGTTTCAGTAGTACTCCATACATATGTGAGTGGAGGTGTACTTGAACTAATTACGGTTAATGTTGCACAGCCTCCATAACATAACGTGGTGTCTTTTTGAACTGAAGGAGGTGTAGGAACATTGACTGTTATACAAGCAGGTGCAGTACATGTATTTTTATCAGTAATTGTTACACAATAATTGGTAGTTGTTGTTGGCCAGGCAGTAGGATTTGCAATTGTAGTATTGCTTATATTTGTAGCAGGATTCCATGAATATGAAAAAGGAGCATCTCCACCGGTTTGAGTAGCTGCAAGCTGTGTAGTAGCACCTATACAAATTGATTGTGGTGTTGCAGTAGCGGTTGCGGTCATTGAAATTACCCTAACCGTAACTTTTTTTGTTTTAATACATCCTGTTGAAGTATCATATGCTAAAGCCCAATAATCAGTATTAACTGTAGGGCAAACATTAATAGTAAGAGGAGCTGAAGCTGGACCAGAAGCTAATTCGGGACCTGAAACGTAACCTTCATACCAAATCAATCCATCTGAATCTCCTGAAGAACAAGTGATGTTAACACAATTTCCAAGACATACTTTTTGGTCAAGAGAAACAGTTATATGTGGAATTGGGTTGACAACAACAAGAATCGTATCAGTTGTAAAATTTGAAGCATTATCAGTTACTTGACAAACCACAACATATGAACCAATAGCATTTGCTGTAAATGTTGTCATCTGTGTGTTATTTGGAGATAATTGTCCTACATCTCCACTCCATAGAAAAGTGTAGGGTGATGTTCCACCTGTAACTACTACATTAAAAGTCATAT
>CAZELC010000132.1:2691-7784 GCA_964512865.1 uncultured Bacteroidales bacterium | reverse complement strand
GAATCGCAAGAGCTTTCTTTGTTACTTTCTTTGGCGATACAAAGAAAGTAAGAAGTAAAAAGAAAAAAGAAAGGTAAAATATCCCTAAAAGTCTCACTTCGACACGGGCGCATAATGCTACCGCATTCTGCACCCTGCTCTGTGTGACTTTGAACAAAAAAAAAGCGCAGACCATTCGAAAATGCGAGACCGGCGCAGGCAGTGATTATCCACTTTCATTTTATCAATACAATCTGCCATTAACGCTGGTCATTCCGGCCTTTGAACGGACCCTGTTACATTTCAAGCTGTTGATCATAGCGGTGGGTCTGGCAAGCGACCCCGAAGTGACGATGAAACCTTATAATTTATTCTGAAACCAAAAAGCCCTCGTCACGGCTTGGGTCGCGCAGAAGATCAGCAGCGTAGAAATGTCAGGGATCGTTCAGAAGCCTTGACCTTTTCTTTGTTTCTTTCTTTTGTGTCAAGACAAAAGAAAGAAAGTATATCACTGAAACATTCTTTGGCGATACAAAGAAAGTAAGAAGAAAAAAGAAAAAAGAAAGGTAAAAACATCCCTCAAAGTCTCACTTCGACACGGGCGCATAATGCTACCGCATTCTGCACCCTGCTCTGTGTGACTTTGAACAAAAAAAAAGCACAGGTCAGTCGAAAATGCAGACCATATATATTTGCAACTTTAGTTGAACCAATTCATTTTGGCGTTTGCGATTCGGTAGCAATAGCGATAAAATCAACGAAGCAGAGGTAAAGCATTTGAGTTGATTTTAGTCGCGGTCCGGAAGATGAAATCTGAAGGAATTGCCTTCGAATCGCAAGAGCTTTCTTTGTTACTTTCTTTGGCGATACAAAGAAAGTAAGAAGAAAGAAGAAAAAAGAAAGGTAAAAGCACTCAGTTAGCACGGATTTGTGTTCCGTGCAATAACAACCCCATCACTCGTCACACAGAGCGTCCGACAAAGGAGGACAGCCGAAAACCCAGACCATATATATTTGCGACTATTGTTGAACCAATTCATTTTGGCATTTTCAATCCGATAGCTATCGGGACGATAAGCGGAGGTCAGTTTTAAGTAATCGGTAAACGGCATCGGTGAGCGGTCGATTTCGACAATCCGCCTCCGCCACGGCTGAGGCGGATGCTCTATCTGACCGCACACGAGGACTTGTAGCGGACAGCGTTATCCTAACTCCGCCATTCGTAAGGGAAGGGAAACGCCCAAATAATTTATTTAAAAATATTTTATTAGAAACTCAGAGGTTGTTACCAATTAAACTGACTCAAAACAATCCAAAAACAATCTGCTCATTTTAATATTCTCAACACGACACCGTACTTTGGAAGGCTTATTCCTTATATCTTTTATTGCTGAACAATTAGCATGAAACTCATTACCGTATTTGTCGCCAAGCATTACAAACGTCATACTTCTGTCAACAATATCATAATCTGTATCAATAGAAATAAGATCAAATTCGTATATTTCTCCTTTTTTATAATATGGATTGACAGGTTCCAGATAATTAAAATACAATCTGGGTGTTTCCACAACTTCACAAATTAACTCACTGCCTTTTTTAAACCCGTAATTTCCATAGTATTTTTTTCTTATATACTGAAGATTTCCTTTCTCATCAATAAGTTCATAAAACTCCTCATCATAAACAAGATTTGTAATACCCATAATTTTAAATTTATAGCTCTTGCCCAGCTCAAGTCCCGAAACATTATCATAAAACCCGGGAAAAGAAACCATAAGTTTACTTTTTTTTATTCTCTCAACACGGCATCGCACCTTATTATTCTCAATATTGCAGAAGTTTTCATCATATCTCAAAATAATATCCCTCAAATTTTTGTCTTTAAGGATAATCATCTTTTCGGTAATACCTTCCGAATTTACGATATCGGTAAACCCTGAAAACTCAAAATCATAAAATCCATCTAATTTATAATAAGGATTTTCAGGCTCAAGATAAATCTTGCCATTGCATCCCACTTTATCAATACGGCATGTTATTGTCTTGCCATCAATAAACTCAGTGTTGGGATAATGCTTTTTCTTCAGCAGAAATCTGAATGAAAACTCATCTTCAACAATAATATGCTCTTCATCATCAGGAGGCATAAGAACATGTCTTATTACCTTAAAATCATATATTTCACCTTCTTTTAATCTGAATTTCTTTTCCATATTATTAAATAAGTATCTAACCGATAAACTTTTGTTTAAACCAATATAAGATTCGACTTATTGACCACACTCACTTCAAAACAATATCTTTAACAACCTCACGTCCAAAGCTCGTATTAAGCATCTCAATAATTTTTGTTTTGGCAATAGCCAGTTCGCTTCTTACGACCGATGAACTAAGCTCAATATAAAGTTTCTTTTTATTAAGAAATATCCTTTTAGTATGCTGAGCAATCATTTTTCCCATAAGTTCCTGCCATTGCTGCATAAGAGTTACCTCGTCAATCTTTTCTGTAAGACGATATTTCTCAAGAAGCTCATTTATTACTTCTTTAAGTGTTTGATCATTCGACTGTCTCATTTATTGAGGCTATTAAAAAGTTCTGCAGCACTGCCGTATGTAATGCCAAATATCTTATACGCTGCATTTAGCTCAGAAATCACATGGTCAATTCGTTCCTTTTGTGTATCTGTTATGAATACCTGTCCGAAATTATTCTCACTCACAAGTTCTATAATCTGTTCAACACGATTATTGTCAAGCTTATCGAAAATATCATCAAACAGCAGTATCGGCTTATAGCCTTTTATATTTTTGGTATATTCAAACTGAGCAAGTTTTATTGCTACCATATATGATTTCTGTTGTCCCTGTGAACCAAACTTCTTAACAGGGAGCTCTTTAATATTAAAAACAATATCATCTTTATGGATACCGCAGTTTGTATATTGTGAGGCACGATCTTTTTCGATGGAATTATTGATAAGCTCTTCAAAGTTACCATCGTTGAGTTGTGATTCATAGCTAAGGCTTACTTCTTCTCTGCCGTTGCTTATGATATTAAAATACTTATTAAAAAGAGGGATAAAGCTCTCAATGAACTCTTTTCTTGTTTTGAAAATTTCCAAGCCCTGTTTTATCAGTTGTTCGTTCCATATTTCAAGGGATGTTTCATCGAAATAACGATTCATGGCAAACTGCTTAAGAAGTGCATTACGCTGTGCCAGTGATTTGTTATAATTTATCAGGTTTTCGAGATACACTTTATCAAATTGAGAGATAACGCCGTCAATAAATTTACGTCTCTCATCGCTGCCATAATGGATCAAATTTGAATCCGATGGTGATACCATAACAAGCGGCAAAAATCCGATATGGTCCGACATTCTGTCATATTCTTTTTTATTTCTCTTAAATTCCTTTTTTTGATTTCTCTTCTGTAAAATCTGTATTGCTTCGGGTTTGCCTCCGTTTAACCTGAAACTTCCCTGAATCAGGAAGAACTGTTCATCATGGTTAATATTCTGTGAGTCGATATTGTTAAGAAAGCTTTTTGTAAAAGCCAGATAATAAATAGCATCCAGGATATTAGTTTTACCGACACCATTATCGCCAATAAAGTAGTTTATCTTTTCAGAGAATTCAAATTCCGCCGAAAGATAATTTTTGAAATTTGTAAGTGTCAGTTTTTCAAGATACATTTTAATTCCAGTTTTCAGGATATGTTTTGCTGTCGGAGGTATAACTCATTTTATGCAATTCTGCCATTACAAGAAGTATTTTCAAACCCCAGCGGTTTCTGAACAAACGTCTGCTTTCATAAAGTGCACATTCCTGACAGGTTTTGGTATTCTTTCCAAACAAGAGAAGAAAATCTTTAAGGTCCTGATAGATATCGGTAATAAATTCAGAAACTGATGCCTTTACAACTTCATTATTATCATTTTCCGGATAAACAATATTGAACACATCATCATTGCCAAATTTCTCGGTAAGACTTAAAAACACTTTATGCCAGGTTTCTTCAGTTACGAAATGTTCAATCATATCTTCCTCGCAGCTTTCAATTTCGGGCAATAAATTTCCTTTTATATAAAGAACCGGTAATATTTTTATCAGGAATTCAATAGTTTGTTCATTATTGTATTCGCTCATATTTTCGATAAAATAGCAATATTTGCCGGCTGTCATAACCAGATCGGCAACACTTTTTTCAGCTATAGAATTCATTTGGTATTTATTTAATGATATTTCTTTTCCTGATGCAAACTTAATAATTTTTAATGAAGATTAAAATGAAAACTGAAGTAGTTAATAGTTATTAGGGATTAGTTATTAGGGATTAGGGATTAGTGAATAGTGATGGGTTTATAAGTTTTGATTAATCAAATTGATTCTCTGTCAAGTTAGAGGGAGAGTTGAAGCATATTTTCGACTATATTTTTTGTTTTTTTTGTAGCAATGACAAAAAGAAGAAGAAGAAAGAAAAACAAATTTTTTATTATAATAAAATTGCAGCAATCTCCAAATAAGCTTTTGCACCTACGGCGCAAAACATTCTCATCACCATTGTTTTTCACCAAGCGAATGCCCCTAACGGGGCAAAAATCAGAGTGAGAGTCAGAGTGAGAGCGAAACTATCAAATAATAAAACTAAATTATATTATTACTAAGCAATAAAACTTGTTGCAAGAGCAAAACTTTAGCAAAAAACTTTGCAATTAAGCAGTCAAATTAGTTTATGATAAAGTGAAAAAGAGCGCTGGCATGGCCGGACGGCGAGGACAGGGTTGGAGTGAATGATAAATTTTGCAAATTTTCTTCAAAGTTGCGTGCTCCCTTTGAATAGAAAATTACAAAATTTATCAGAGAGCGTAGAAGCTTCGTCCGGCCTTGATTCTTTTGGTACTTTTCTGATTAAGCAGAAAAGTATAGAAAACAAATTCTTTGCTGTATTCCAACTTTATCAATCTCCCCAAAAAGCTTTTGCACCTACGGCGCAAAACACTTTAATTATTATTGTTTTTTACCAAGCGAAAGCCCCTAACGGGGCAAAATCAGTGTGAGAGTCAGAGTGAGAGCGAAACTATCAAATAATAAAACTAAATTATATTATT
>CAZELC010000132.1:0-2591 GCA_964512865.1 uncultured Bacteroidales bacterium | reverse complement strand
ACTAAGCAATAAAACTTGTTGCAAGAGCAAAACTTTAGCAATAAGCTTTGCAATTAAGCAGCAATAGCTAAAAATTACTTCACGGAATAATTATCATAAACAATACAACTCAACCCTCTGCTCATCCAACCACATGACCAGCGCATAAGTGTAAAAGGTTTTCTAAAAAATCTTGTTTTCTGATAGTAGAAGAAACCTTTTTTTCGGTTCTGCATATTATCAATTGCCCATTCTGCAATTTTAAACGCAAACCTGCGGTATTTATCATCAAACTCAGCGGCTTTTATAAAACTTATCATTCCCTGTGCTGATCCATGAACATCAATTGGATATACTTTATTATTTTCCCATTTTGGAGTGCCGTCATCAAGAAAAAGATTTTTAATGTAATAATCAAGTCCTTTCATGTAAGCGGGCATAAAGCTCTCATCTCCTGTATGTTTTGTATAATCACAAATAGCATCAATAATATAACCAGTATGATAATTATCATGCTGGCGCGGGTGATCACCTGCAGGATGAGTATAATACCATGCTCCGTAATCAGTTTGTTTGTCTACAACAAAAGCGACAAGTTTTCTGGCAGTTTTTGCAATTTCATCATCTTTAAGGTACTTGTTAATGCGGGCAAGTATCGAACCTGCCAGAATACTTACATCCATCACTATCCAGTTGATTGAATCAACGGGAACATAGCTCATGGCTTTCATATTTTCATCTTCAAACAATACCTTCGGTGCATCCTTAATAAAAGGAACAGCATTTTTGGCGACATTCAGATATTTTTCATCTTCTGTAATTTCATAAGCATCAAGCATTGCTGTCAGCACAAAAAAAGTAACAACACGGTTCGGCAGGTGTGCAGGAGCGAAAAAACCCACGTCCTGCCACGGATGTTGGTAACCCCAACAGTTTCCCCATTTATTGCTTGAAGGATTTTTGATTAACCAATCGAGCAGTTCTTCGGCTTTTTGTAAATCTTTAATATTCTTTTTTGCTTTGTATTTATTCATGTACGCCATTGCAAAAAGAGCAATTCCCTTTGGGTTTCTGGTTTTGGGCACAAAAAAAAGCGGACGTATATTTATCGGAAATCTCATTACAACCTGACTATAAACAAGTCTTAAAAACTTACTGCCGAAAGATAATGTCATTAACAATTTGCTGTCAAGTGCATCATATTTATTAAACCCCTGATAATTTCTTTTATCGGCATAATCTAACACCTTGTCAAGCGAAGCTTCTATCTTTTCAATATTCTGCATATAATTTATATGGAAGTGAATTGCAAAAGTAGGAAAAATATTTTAAGAAAGTTTGAAATGCCTAAAGTTTGAAGTGCCTAAAGTTGACCATTAAAATAACTTTAAGTACTTTAAGTACTTTAGAGCACTTTAAGTACTAATAAAATATGGAAGTGAATTGCAAAAACAGGAAAAATATTTTAAGAAAGTTTGAAATGCCTAAAGTTAACCATTAAAATAACTTTAAGTACTTTAAGTATTTTAGCGCACTTTAAGTACTTATAAAATAAGAAATAATGTTAGATGGTCTTCTCTATATGATAAGTATTCCTGTCTATTGCTGTTCTTGCTATCATTTCTGCAAGAAATCCTGTGACAAACAAAATAGTTCCCATCAGCATCATCGTTAAAGCGATATAGAAATAAGGACTCTCAGTAACTTTTATATATTTAATAGCATGGCTCAGATAATAAATCTTCTGAATTCCAATAACTAATGCTGATATAAAACCAAGCAAAAACATAAGCGTTCCCATAGTGCCGAAAAAGTGCATCGGTTTTTTGCTGAACTTCCCGACAAAAAATATAGAGATTAAATCAAGGAAACCATTTATAAAACGCTCAAGTCCGAATTTTGTTTTTCCGTATTTGCGTGCACGGTGTTCAACAACCTTCTCTCCTATTTTTGTAAAACCGGCCCATTTAGCAATAATCGGAATATAACGATGCATTTCGCCATAAACTTCAATGGTTTTTATAACATCTTTTTTATATGCTTTTAAACCGCAATTAAAGTCATTTAGTTTAATCTTTGAGATTTTTCGTGCAGCCCAGTTGAACAGTTTTGTGGGAACAGTTTTAGTAATCGGATCATATCTTTTTTTCTTCCAACCAGAAATAATATCATATTTCTCTTCTACAATCATTCTGTACAACTCAGGAATTTCATCAGGGCTATCCTGAAGGTCGGCATCCATAGTAATTACAACATCGCCTTTTGTAGCTTCAAAGCCAACATTAAGAGCAGCCGATTTACCATAGTTTCTGCGGAATTTAATACCTCTGATATTTTCATTCATCAACGACAATTCTTCAATCTTCTGCCACGAATCGTCATTGCTGCCGTCATCAACAAGAATTATCTCATAAGTAAAGCTATTCTCAATCATTACCTTATTTATCCATTCTGTAAGCTCAGGAAGAGAATCTGCTTCATTATACAAAGGAATTACGACCGAAATATCCATGTTTTATTTAAGATTTGTGATTTAGGATTTTAGATTTAGCTATACACCAAACTAATATTGACTAACAAGTGCCGACCATCAACTAAATATTCCCTTCTTC
>CAZELC010000131.1:0-7925 GCA_964512865.1 uncultured Bacteroidales bacterium | reverse complement strand
TTAAAATAGAAATTCAAAATCACTCACTTACATTTTATGGTAAGAAACTAAATTAATTACTAAAAAATTATCTTATGAAAGTTGATGTTCTTCTCGGACTTCAATGGGGCGACGAGGGAAAAGGAAAAATTGTTGATGTTTTTACACCACAATATGATATTATTGCACGTTTTCAGGGCGGACCAAATGCAGGTCATACCATTGAATTTGAAGGTAACAAACAAATTTTACATACTGTTCCTTCGGGTATTTTCCATAAAGATAAAATTAATGTTATTGGCAATGGTGTCGTAATTGATCCTGTTATTCTGGTAAAAGAACTTGACAGTATAAGAGCCGTTAATCCTGTTCCTGAAAAAAACCTTCTGATTTCCAAAAGGGCGCATCTCATTCTTCCTACTCACAGGCTGCTTGATGCCTGCTATGAATCAGCCAGCGGAAAAGGTAAAATCGGTTCTACTCTTAAAGGAATTTCACCGGTTTATACCGATAAGATCAGCCGTAAAGGATTACGTGTTGGTGATATTGTTTCGGAAACATTTCTTGAAAAATATAACAGGTTAAAAGAACAACATTTTACAATCCTTGATACATACAAATTTAACTCTGATGAACAGTTGATTGATAAGTTGACATTTTCTGATTATGAAAAGAAATGGTTTGAAGCTATCAATTTGATGAGTCGTTTAAAACTTGCTGATACAGAAGTTTTTCTTTACGAAAGCCTTAAAAATAATAAAACAGTTTTAGCTGAAGGTGCTCAGGGTTCTTTACTTGATATAGAATTTGGTTCTTATCCTTATGTAACATCGTCAAATACACTTGCTTCAGGAGTTTGTTCAGGGCTTGGTATTTCGCCTCATTCAATAGGTAAAATATTCGGTGTTTTCAAAGCTTATTGTACAAGAGTTGGCAATGGTCCTTTCCCTACAGAGCTTGAAGATGAAACAGGAGAAAAAATGAGGCAAAAAGGTTTTGAATTCGGTTCAACAACTGGGCGTCCACGCCGCTGTGGTTGGCTTGATTTGCCTGCACTTAAATATTCTATTATGCTTAGTGGTGTTGATGAACTTATAATGACAAAAGCTGATGTGCTTACCGGTTTCGGAGATATTAAAGTGTGTACAAAATATTGCCTCGACCACAATGAAATTGAATATATACCGTTTGAATTTCAAAGTACCGAAATAGATCCAAAATATGACGATTTCAATGGATGGAATATTATTCCAGAAAAATGTAACAAAGAAAATCTTCCTTTGGAATTGAAAAATTATATTAAATTTATCGAGCAATTTACAGGTGTTCCTGTTGGAATTGCATCTTTAGGACCTGACAGAGAACAAACAGTGATACTTAAATAGAATATTATATAAAAATTAACAATTAAAATTATGAAAACAAGGGTTACATTTTTAATTATTGTTTTTTTGCTTGTTTTTAGCAATTTGTTTGCACAAAAAGTAAAAGATGGAGATATTCCTCAGGATGTGTTTATTAGTTTTAAATACAAATACCCTGATGCCGAAATTCTTGAATGGTCGAAGGTTGACACTATTTATATTGCAGATTACTCATTAAAAAATCAGGAAGGATTTGCTGAATTCACACCAAAAGGCAAATGGATTAAAACCAAATTCTATGTTAAGGAAAAAGAATTACCAAGTCCTGTGGTTACTTATTTCAGAGATAATTATAAAAGTCAGGAGTTTCAGATTGATGAATCTGAATTGGTGAAAACTAGTGAAAATCAGACATATTATCATGTCCTGCTAAAGAAACCCGGAATCGGTCAGCCTGAACCCGTTGAACTTTTCTTTGACTTCTCTGGGAAATTCCTTCGCAAAATAGACCCAAATGACAGTAAGGTAAATAAAGATGTTGTTACAGAAGATAATGTTGATAAAGATAAAAAGGACGGCAAAGTAAAAGAAAATAAAAACAAAAATAAAACTGTAAAAAAGAATACCGTACCGACACCGGAAGATAAAGAAAAAGAACTGGCTGCCTTCGCTATCGATGACAATAAAGTGCCTGAAAGCTGCAAAGCACATTTTAAATCAAAGGCTAAAAAGGCATCAGGCGTTGCATGGTATTTAAAAGATAAAAAGTATATCGTTCGTTTTGTAACTGCCGGTAAAAAAGGACAGACAACCTACAATGCAGAAACTAATGCATGGGAAGAAACAAGGATTACAGGCTCAACTGAAAATATTAATCCGCAGATACAAAGATGCATGGATGAGAAATTTAAAGGATATATTATTAAATATCTTGAAAATGTTCAACGTCCGAAAGATAAGATGGTTTATATTCTTGCTTATCACAAAAAAGAAAGAAATAACCCCGATCCTCCATTGACAGAAATATTTTTCGACTCAAATGGAAAATTCCGCAATGTAAACCGTCCTGATATTATCGATCCTAAAGATATTGAAGAACAAAAAAGAAAGGATGAGGAAGAAAAGGACTTTCAAAATCAGGTTGAAGGATCAAATCTCAAGTATGAAGGTGGAGCAAACAATGATCAGAAAGTTAATAAAAAGGAACTTCCCACTCCAATAATCAAGTATGTTAAAGCAAATTATCCTGAACATAAAATAAAAGAATCTAATTTTACCTTTGATGAAGACCTTAATTGTGATGTGTATTTTCTGAAATTGAAAAAAGAAGGGATAAAAGATATTACTGAGTTGTATTTTGATGTTCAGGGAAAGCTTTTAAAGAAAATTGACGCTTCTGAGAAAAAAGCCAAAAAAGAAGTTGAAATAAAAGAGTTTGAAGAGTAATTAAATTTTTGAGCTGAAGATTGCAATAAAATTGATTTGTTTGAAATGATACAGCCCCGGATTTATGCATTTTGCATTATTTGCCGGGGTTAATATTATAATGAAAAGAAATTCTGAAAAATACTTATTCCGAAATTTGATAAGAAAATTTATCATCCCAATTCTTATTATCGTTTCGGTATTTTCATTATCACCTCTGACTTTATCAGCACAGGAAAAGAAAAAAATTGAGCTTATTGATGGTGATAAAATGGAGTTCGACAGAAATAAAAGCGAGGAGTTTACCAGAATTATCGGCTCTGTCATCTTTAAACATGAAGGAATGTTACTTTATTGCGACAGTGCATATCTCTACACAGAAGATAATAGCCTCGATGCTTTCAGTAATATCCATATCAGAGTTAACGACTCAACAAATATTTATGGAGATTCACTCCGTTACAGCGGTAATAGCAGAATTGCTGAGCTTCATAAAAATGTAAAACTTATCGACAATGAGATTACTCTTACAACACAGCATCTCGTGTACGACATGAAAACCAGCACAGGTACATATTATGAAGGTGGTAAAATTGAAGATCCTGATAACACTCTTACAAGTATTAAAGGATTTTATTTCTCGGCTAAAAAAGACTTTTTCTTTAAGGATTCGGTGAAATTGGTAAATAAAGATTATACCATGATAACTGATTCACTTATTTACAATACTGCAACTGAGGAAGCAAAGTTTGTAGGTCATAGTTTTATTTACTCGGATTCTACAAATATGTATTGCGAGAAAGGCTGGTACAATACCAAAAAGAATATTATGATTTTTACAAGGAAAGCAGCTATTTTTAATAAAAATCAAATTCTTTTCGGCGATAGCATTTATTATGATAAAAATAAAGGTATTGGACTTGGTTTTAATAACACGTCGCTTTTGGATACGGTTGAGAAAACTGTAGTTTGCGGTGACCATGTTAAATATTTTGAAAAGCTTGGGATGGCAATAGCCACAGATAGCGCTTTACTTATTCAATACGAAGATTCTGACACTTTATGGCTTCATGCAGATACTTTGAGGGCAGCTTTCGACACTTCTACAAGAAAAATCACACAGCTTTTTGCATATAACCATACACGTTTTTTTAGAAATAACCTACAGGGAATTTGCGATTCGCTGGTTTATAATTACAAAGATTCAACTATTCGTTTATATACAGAACCGGTTATCTGGACAGAAAAAAATCAGCTTTTTGCAGATACCGTAAAAATGCAACTCAGCAACAATGCCCTTAAACAACTGTTCCTATATAATGCTTCATTTATTATTTCTGTGGATGACAGCTCTTTGAATCGTTTTAATCAGATTAAAGGGAAGAATATGATTGGTATTTTTGATAGTAATGAGCTTAAAAGAATTTATGTTTACAGCAAATCGGAAACGGTTTACTTCCTCAGAGAAGAAGATGGTTCACGTATTGGAACAAACAAAGCAACAGCTGAAGATCTTATTATTAATGTTAAAAATAATGAACTTGAATCGATTACGTTCATTCAAAAGCCTGAAGCAACTCTTTATCCTGATAATGAGCTTAAACCTGATGAACTTCTGCTGAGAAATTTTAAATGGCTGAGCAATAAGCGACCACGTGATAAATTTAGCATATTTACCTGGAAATAATAAAGCTATGCAATTGTTCTATACTCCCGGTCTGGCAAATCAAACTTATGAGCTTAGCGAAGAGGAATCACGCCATTGCAGTCAGGTTTTGAGGTTAAAGACGGGTGACAGAATTTTTTGCACAAATGGAGAAGGAAAGATTTATCAGGCTGAAATAAACGAAACAGGTAAAAAGAAGACAACGATTAATATTATTGAGCTTTACAGAGAAGACGGGAAAAAGAATTTTTATCTCCATATTGCAATTGCCCCTACAAAGAATTCTGATAGATATGAATGGTTTCTTGAAAAAGCTGTTGAAATTGGCGTAGATGAAATCACACCACTAATTTGCGATCATTCAGAAAGGAAGACAGTAAATCATGACAGAAGCAATAAAATCGTGATTTCAGCGATGAAACAATCTTTGAAATCATGGCTGCCTAAACTGAACCATCCCTTGAATTTCAATGATTTTGTAACGTCAAATAACGATATTGAAAAATATATTGCTTATTGTGGAAAAGAAAAAGCTACCTTACTTAAAGATATTTACAGGAAAAATTCAAACGTTTTGGTTCTTATCGGACCTGAAGGAGATTTTAGCTATACTGAAGCTGAATTTGCAGAGAATAACGGGTTTGCTTATGTTTCTTTAGGTGATAGCAGGTTAAGAACCGAAACAGCAGGTGTTTTTGTTTGTAGTATGATAAATATTATTAACCAATGATAAAGAAAATTATTTCATGCAAGTTGTTGTTGATAAACAATGCTTTTTTACTGAGGCTTGTGCTTTTTAACATTGGTGTTTTAATTATATCCAGCTCCTCATTATCGCAAAATGTACAGATAGCATTATTAAAATATAATGGCGGTGGTGATTGGTATGCAAACCCTACATCTTTAAAAAATCTTATAAAATTTGCAAATCAGAACATTAATACAAGTCTAAACCCAGAACCTGCAACTGTCGATGTTGGAAGCTCAGATATATTCAATTATCCTTTTATTCACATGACCGGTCATGGTAATGTGGTATTTTCTCCTCAGGAAGCTGCAAATCTCAGGAATTATCTTATAGGCGGTGGCTTTCTTCATATTGACGATAATTATGGTCTGAATCAATATATAAGACGTGAAATGAAAAAGGTATTTCCGGAACTTGATTTTGTTGAACTGCCTTTCAGCTTTCCTATATATCATCAAAAATTTAATTTCAGCAATGGCTTGCCAAAAATTCATGAACATGATAATAAGCCGCCACAAGGTTTTGGTTTAGTTTGGGAAGGTCGTCTTTTATGCTTTTTCTCTTATGAATCTGATCTGGGTGATGGATGGGAAGACAAAGAAATACACAAAGATTCGGACGAGGTCAGAAACAAGGCTTTACAAATGGGTGCAAATATACTTCAATACGTTTTTACCCAATGATTGGTGAAATCAAACTCAATATTGAATTCACGCGAGAAATAAAAGAATTTATTAAATAATAATATGTCGACATGAAAAAGATTCATAAAGGATTTGCGATATTCTATATTATTTGGGCGGTTTCAAATATAACTGTCATGATAATGGCTTATTCCGGATTATTTGGTCCGTCAGATAAGACCATGACTGAGTTCTGGCCTTTTACAGTTGGGCAATTAAATTATTATGACTTTTATGAATTGTCAGTCTATCTTATTTTTCCTTTATTGATTTATATTGTATATAGGAAAGGTAAAAGCAGGATGTTCTGGATACCATATATTGCTTGGAGTTTGATAAATATTATTCTTATGATTATGGCAATTTCAGATGTATTTGGTGATTCTGACCGGGCTGTTAAAAAATTCTGGCCATTTTCTGTTGGTGGACTTAAATATTATGATCTTTTTGAGCTGGTTGTTTATTTAGTGATTCCGCTTTTGATATATTATGTTTATAGGCTTGTGCATGGTAATACGACAAGTGCAATTTCGGATTGAAGCTCATAAAATTATCAATTTATATAGGATTGCATTTTCTTCTTGAATTTTTTTTGTCATATATTTCCAATAATAAAAAATTCATTTTTAAAAGAAAAAAGATTACATTTACAAAACAACAAAATCTGAAGTAAAATCTCCGGGTTTAATAAAATTGCATTATGTACAATTCTGACCATTTGCCGGAGGAGTTAAACAATGTTTTATCTAAAAATGCAGATAAGATAAAAACACCGGTTATTATTTTTGCAGGGAAACAACTTAGGCATAATTATAAGTATTTTGGCGATGAGTTTAAACTTAACGACAAAGTTTATTATCCTGTAAAAGCAAACAATTCAGTTCATGTTATCGAAATACTTAAAGAACTTGGCAGCGGGTTCGAAATAGCTTCTTCTGGAGAACTTGAGATATTGAAAAAGTGCTGTGTTCCACCTGAAAGAATTATTTACAGTAATCCCGTTAAAATATCTTCTCATATTTCTGATGCGTATAATTATGGAGTCAGGACTTTTGCCTTCGATTCGGAAACAGAATTAGTGAAGCTTAAAAATGCGGCGCCATCTTCAGAATTATATATAAGAATTTCAGTTGATAATGAAGGCGCCGAATGGAAACTCAATGAGAAATTTGGTGTCTCCGGCGATTCTGCTATAGAATTATTAAAAAAAGCTCAGAGCTACGGATTTAAGCCTGTGGGAATTTCTTTTCATGTAGGATGGAATAATACAAATCTTAAAACCTGGAAATCTGAGGTTAATAAGGCTATTGCAATTATAGAAAAATGTTTCGATAATAATATTGAAATAAAATTTTTAAATATTGGCGGTGGATTTCCTGCTCATTGCAACGAGCCGTATTTAAATCTGAAAAAAATTGTAATGCATATCAGCCCTTTATTAACTGATTTGAAAGAGCGATTCGGAGTTGATATTTATTCTGAGCCGGGCTCATTTTTAGTTGCAAATACATCTGTGCTTATTACAGAAATAATTTCTGTTATCGATAGGGGAGAAAACACATGGGTTTATATTGACACCGGAATTTGCCAAGGCTTTTACTGGATTTTTGAAGATATTAAGTACAATATTCTATATCCGTATAACTCCGACTCAGGTTTGAAATCATATATTGTCACAGGTCCAACCTGCGATAGCCATGATGTGTTTACTTATAACGGATTATTCCCTGATCAGATAAAAGAAGGAGATAAACTTATGATATTTCCGGCAGGCGCTTACGTGTCTTCAGCCAGAGAATATAATGGTTTTGCCTATCCCGGAACTATGGTGTTATAAATATTTGTAAAGAATAACAGCTCCAATAACAACGCATACAAGCATAACAATAATAATAATGCTTCTGCTTTCCTTTTTCAGAGTTTTGTTACAAATCAACAGCTTTTCTTTAACTTCATCATTATGAAGGCTTAGAGCAAGTGCTTTCTGATACCATTTTTTTGCACTTCTGTAAATCTCTATCTTCATAAAGTTTTCTGCCTGCTCCATATATTCATGGTAA